>JAGVEE010000037.1 GCA_020058405.1 Sphingobacteriales bacterium | reverse complement strand
TTACTACCAGGACTTAAAGTGAAGAAAGGTGAAGTATTGGCAATTGTAGAAGATCAGCAGTTTGTAGAATTAGGTAGAGAGTATTTAACCACTAAAAATAAAGCAGAGTTAAGTAAAATAGATTTTCAGAAACAAAAAGAATTGTACGCTCAAAAAGCTATTTCGGAAAAAGCGTATTTAGAAGCAAAGAGTGGCTTAGAAATACTCGACATTAACTTACAATCTTTATCAGAAAAGCTTAAACTCATTGGCATTGATGCAAACAAATTGAGTGTCGACAAAATCTCTTCGAAGGTAAACATCCTCTCTCCTATTAACGGATATGTGTCTAAAGTAAATGTAAACGTGGGTAAATACTTATCGCCAAACGACATATTATTTGAATTAATAAATCCGGATGATATACATCTAAACATTCAAATATATCAGCGCGACATTCCGAATTTAGCCATCGGGCAAAACGTAATTACGTATACGAACGAACACCCAGAAGTAAAATACAAAGCAGACATTATTTTAATTGGTCGCGGGCTCAATGAAAACAAGGCTGTAGACGTGCATTGCCATTTCGAAAAACCCGACCACGATTTAATACCCGGCATGTTTATGAATGTTGAAATAGAATCGAGCATTAAAAAAACTTGGGTAGTAAAAGAGAGTTCGGTATTACAGTTTGAAAATGCGAACTATTTAGTAATAGCAAAAAACGATTCGACTTTTGAATTGCTTGCCGTTAAAACAGGAATCAAAGAAAAAGAAGACATTGAGATACTAGATGCTACTGAAGAATTAAAGAATGCGAAGATTGTAGGGAACGGAGCGTATAAGATTTTAATGGCGATGAAGAATAAGAGTGAAGAGTAGGTAGTGTGCTAGTGTGATAGTATGCTAGTGTGCTAGTGAGGAAATTATTGCAATATTCATGATTAATCATACTTTTAAAGCCTTTCATTAAACACAATTTTTACTACATTTACTTATTAAATAAATCTGAATTACAAAAAATGGAAAATCAAATAGATCAAAACCAACTCAACATAGAGTTAAGCGAAGAAATTGCGGAAGGAACTTACTCGAACCTTGCAATTATTACACACTCAAGTGCAGAATTTATCATCGATTTTATTCGCATGATGCCAGGTGTACCAAAAGCGAAAGTGAAGTCGAGAATTATTCTTACGCCTCAACATGCAAAGCGTTTGTTAGCCGCTATTTCAGACAATGTGCGCAAATACGAAGATGCAAACGGTAAAATTAAATTAGAAGAGCAAGCGTTTCCGATGAATTTCGGGGGACCAACTGCACAAGCTTAGTTAGTGTGCTAATATGCTAGTATGCTAGTGTGCTAACTGAAGGCAAGCTTAGTGCAAAATAGCTTATTAACCAATATGTATAAAAAATTATTCTTACTAATATCAGGGGCAGTACTGTTTTTTTCATGCGAGAAAAACAGTGCTTCTTTGGATGCTTATGAAGGTAATGAAATAGACAGTGTAACCATATTTCTAGTGAATAATACAATTGATACTTTGCCTATCAATTCGGCGAAGTATGATTTTAATGATGAGAAAAACAATATTATAGCGAAACAATATATTTACAATAGCACTTTAAATAAATTCGAACGATCGCATCTATTTAATGTAGATATTGTAGATAAAAAAGAAACTCTTTTATACTATCGTTTAAATGGAGATATTGATACTTCAGAATATACTTTCGATTATAACAATTTTTTACGTTCGGCAAAATTTACAAATAACAAGAACGATCAGTATCATCAAACTACCTATATTTACAACTCAAGCCGGGAGTTATATCAGTCAGTTACTCTAAGACATAACACTGTAAACGGATTATTTCAAAGCTCTAAATCTACCAGTACTTATTTTTGGGAGAATGGAAATATTAAAACCGTAACTTCTGAAGATGTAGATTTAATAAGTTCGGAAGTAACTAAATCCACCACGAAATATAAATACTACCCTACTTTAAATCCACTCAACCATCATTACTATTTTGGTAAGTTCAGTTTAGCGTTTGAAAAAACAGGAAAGTCGTGCCGGAATTTTGTTTCTAGTATTGAGTATAACGACTTCAACCTTAATTTTGAATACAACAATGATACTGCAAACAACAAACTCATAATAACAGAAAGCAGTTCCGTCTCTGACTCAAAATTTATTACTGAAATTTATTACACATCCTACTAAAAATGAAATTTGCAGCTCTCTAAATTCGAAGGACCTCCATTAGCTAATTATCACATTAGCTAATTAGCTAATTAACTTTCTAGCTAATTAAAAGTTAATCTGCGCTTGCAGCCTCAACAAATTACCTTGTTGTAAATTATCTTGCAATTTAAAATCTTCAAATCTTCTTTTAGAAATAGTATACATCGTTACTAATTCGAAAGTGGGATTGGGTTGCCACTCCACTCCTATTTCTAATTCATCCACATTATAACTACGCGCATCTAGCTCATGTTTTTTGCCACCATCATAATGCTGAAATCTGGTAAAAGGAATAAAGATTTGATTTTTATATCGCGCTAAATAAGAAAAGGTAATATACCCTCCACTTAATTTTTGCACTTCGATAGAATCGGTATTTTTGTTAAACTCCGGACCTTCGCCAATGTTATATTCTGCTTGTATTCCGAAAGGTTTAGGATATAAAATAAAAGAGGCTGCTGCTCTTCTGTCGATATAATTTCTATCTTTTTTTACACCCACTCCTGCCGAAACTTGATCGGAAGTAACAACATATTTCCCTGTATAAGCTTGTACCGATGCTTCTATAATTTGCGAACCCATTTCAAACGGATAGGTAATTCGCGATACTATATGTGGCTCGTTATTTTGTTCTGGTTTATTAGCCGTTTGCCCATTGTAAAAACCAAAAGCAAAAATTCCATAATCGCCAGATCCTTTTAAACCGTCGCGCACTAACGATGAAAATAATTTACGCTTGCTTTCTGGTGCCCAGTAAAAAAATGCACCCATATCTCGTTCATTACTTAAAGGACTGTTCAAGGCATCATTACGATCTAATGCCAAACGATTCTGACTCGATTGCATATTCTCGAATCCGAAGGGAACTTTACTCTGCCCTAACCTCAATCTAAATTCATTCTTATCATCAAAACCTACATCAAAATAGGCGTCGCGTATTTGTCCGAAATGCAAACTTGTTGAGGAAGCTGAACTGGCAAAATCTGGTTGAACATAAAAATAAACACGCTTAGAAATTTGTCCGAAGAAAATAATTCGCATACGACGCATAAAGAAACCACCGTTCTCACCCCAACTCCTATCACACTGCTCGCACTTTAATTGTGCATTGGTTTCTAACAAACGGTTGTACCTAATTTGTGTATAACCACGAATAGAAATACTCTCATACCATGCTTTCGATTTTTTCGCATCGGCCAATGAAACACCCGTTTGTGCATATGCTTGTGAGGTAGCAATTAAGATAATTACAAGTAAAAGTGATTTTAAGTGTCGCATCGTATATTAACTTTTTGTATGATTAATATTAAGCACTTAACAATTAAATGATGTTACTTTAATATTAACAAGCGCAAAATTAACACTAAATTAATATTCACAAATAGCTTAACGGATTGGTAACGGAAAGTTAACATTAAGTTAATATGCTAGCGGGGTAGTATGCTGGTGGGTTGGTGTGATA
>JAGVEE010000067.1 GCA_020058405.1 Sphingobacteriales bacterium | reverse complement strand
GTTTCAGTTAAGTTTATCGCCAGGATTGTATGAGTGGCGTATTAGAGGGTTAAATGGGAGTTCTAGCACTAAATATATTACAAGGAAATTGCAAGTTATACAATCTGGTATAACAGGACAACACATGCTCACCACTTTGCCGCTAAATGCCTTGGAAACAAAATTGAGCAATGTGTTATTTTCTTGGCAATTTTTATTCGGGGCTAGTACTTATCGTTTACAAATAGACAGTTTAAATTTTTCCGATGAAAATAATTTAGTGCTGAATTCTAGTACCAACCAAACATCTATAAATTATAATTTTACAAAAGATGGAAGCTACAAATGGCGTGTAAGAGCTGAAACTGATACTTCATTTTCTAATTGGTCTACCGTAAACACTGTTACCATTGATAGAGTTGCACCCAATGTTGTTAGCTTACTGAGCCCTTTAAACAACGTGTCTTTGCCATTGCCTTTTAGTTTCAACTGGTCGCCGGTAGCAGATGCTCATAATTATAAGTTGTATGTATACAAAAGTGATACAGTGAGTTTGTTGAATGCAACTTATCCTTTAGTAGTAAACGCTACAACTTCATTGTTTACGAATAGCAATGCAGTAGGAGATTTATTTTGGCAAGTATCTGCCATTGATAGAGCGGGTAATGAAGGCGAAAAAAGTGTAAAAAGAAAATTAAGCATACAATGAAAAATAAGTGGTTTACCTATTTGTTAATAGTATTAGTATTGCTGGTTTGGGGCTTAATTATTAGTCGTGTTATTTCTCCAACAGAACCTACTTCAATTAAACAATCTTCTAAACTATTAAGAACAGATACCCTAAAAACTCCTTCTAACTATACACTTTTGTTAAATTATCAGGAGTCGTTTTTACATTCTGAATATAAACCAATAAAAGCTCGTACTAAACACATTCCAGTTAAAAAAAGAGCAAACCCAGTTATACCAAATGTGAAGTACAAAGGATTAATACGGAATAAAAAAAATCCACAAAATACCATCGTGCTTATGGAGATAGAAAATACAGAAAGTTATATGAAAGTAAACCAAGTAGTATTGGGTATTAAATTATTGAAATTTGAAGAAGGGAAAGTGCTTATAAGTAAAGATGGAGTAAAATTTGAAATTATAAAATCGGATGAATAAAGTAAAGGCTTCGGCTTTGTATTTTGTATTGATTATTTCTTTATTGCTTTTTATTTTTTTGAGTTTATTTATTATTTACGGAAAGCTGCAAAAGCAATTGGCAAAACAATATGAAATTCAACATAAATTGTATGAGAATGTACACCAAGCACAACTATTATATGCAAACGATACGAGCATTAGAAATGCTATACAAGATAGTTTATGTATCGATTTATATGATGAGCAAAAAGACAGTATTTGTTTGTATGCAAAACAATGGGGCTTTTGGAATTTACTTAGCGTAAAAGCAATGTATGGACGATTTAAACAAGAGCGTACTTTTTTTTATGCAAATGCATTTAGTGTAAACGATACAATGCAGGCCGCATTGTATTTACGCGATAACCAAAATATGTTAGTACTTGCGGGCAGTAGTTTATTAAAAGGCGATTGTTATTTACCACAAGCTGGTGTAAGACCTGGTGTGTTAGAAGGTAAACCTTATGATAAAAAGGAGATGATAATTGGTAAACAATTAAAGAGTACAGATCAATTACCAAATATTGATTCAATAATATTAAACAAGGTGTTTAACCTTTTGGATACAGCTTATTTGCGAACTCATTGTACTTTGTTGAGCAATACCCTAAAAGAAAACGAAGTCTACACTCAATCATTTACACAAGCTACAGGTTTAATTTATTTAAAAGGAAAACAAAATTTAAAATCCGCAATAATTTCTGGGAACATTATTGTTTATTCGGATGTAGAGATTAACATTGATAAAAGTGCTCAATTAAAAGACGTGATAGTAATAGCTCCAATTGTCCGATTGGAAAAAGGATTTACAGGTTCCTTGCAAGTATTTAGTACGGATAGTTTAATTGTAGAGCAGGGGGTTAAACTCAGTTATCCTTCGGTGCTTTTTAATTACCAGAGTGAAGAGCTGGATGGGAAATTAATGATAAAACAAGGTGCAGAAATAAATGGTGCAATTATAGCAATGGATAAAAGCCAAGATGATAAAAATGCTAAGGTAGAAATTCAGAAAAATGTAACTATACGAGGAATGGTATGGGTAGAGGGTTATTTACAGTTTAACGCGAGTATTATTGGGCATGTGTTTACCCATAAATTTATTTGGAATACTACTGCTTCTTTGTATGAAAACCACTTATTAGATGCGAGTATAGATGCTACAAGTTTACAAAAGCAATATTTGTATCCAACATTATTTCCTTCTGCAAAATTACAATTGTTAAAAGTGATAGAATGATTAAAGCAAGTACTATATACGAAGTATTAATAGCGATGTTACTATTTATTAGTGTAGCAACGGTTTCTTTTTATATGCTTTTTAACGTACAGAATAGTTTTAATGCGAAGTATGATGTATTGAAATATGAGAACATCATTAATGTTTATAAACAACAGCGGGAAATAGCCAACGATCATGCTTATACAGTAGAAGAACGCGAAGAGATTTATAATAAATCAGGTGAATTTATTTTGAAGACATATAGTGTATTATCTGATAAAGGCGAAATTTTATTTGTGAGTAAAGAATTAATTCCATACAGTAATGAATAGAGTTAAGAGTTTTACTATT
>JAGVEE010000081.1 GCA_020058405.1 Sphingobacteriales bacterium | reverse complement strand
GGCTGCAGGCTACGGTATCACTTAAATTAAAGTTCGCTTCAACAAAAGGATATACTGTAATTATTCTGCTAAAGGTATCCACACATCCAAAAGAATTTGCAACTGCTAAACGCACAGTTCTTTCTAAAGGTACTCTGCCTAAATTGGTGTATGTTTTTATAAAGGTTACATCTGTTGTATTACTTGTTTCGCCATCGCCAAAATCCCATTGATAAGAAATATTTGAAGTAGATTGATTGGTGAAATTTATTTGTAAAGGTTGGCAGCCCGCATTAACATCAGAAATAAAATTAGCATTCGGTTGAGGCAATACTCTAACAAAAACAGTAGTATCACTTATACAACCGAACAAAGAAATTACACGTAATTTAATTTCATAAACTTGATCGGATGAACTTGTGTTCGTTAATACAAACTCTTTGTTTTGCACAGAATCTACAAGCGAATTATTGAGGAACCAATAATACTTATTTCCGTTTATAGAGCGATTATCAGCCAATGCAACATACGGTGAACACTGTACGGTATCTATACTAAAACTAGCTTGCACGCGAGGATAAATAGTTACTTGTTCTGTATGTTCTGTAAAACAAGAATCAGAATTATAGGAACGCAAGGTTACTGGATAAACGACGGGAGCTGTTGTATTATTGATGTAAGTAAAATCTACTCTATTGTTGGAAGTAACATTTAAGGAATCGCCATTCCCGAAATACCAAGTATATCTATCGGCATTGCTGGAGAGGTTAGTAAAACCTAATGTATCCGGAGAACAACCAAATGCATTATCAACAGAAAACAAACTACTTGGTATAGGTTTTACACGAGTAGTTTTAAATACTGTATCTCTACAACCAAATGCATTTGTAAATATTCCACGGCATACATAATCAATTGTATTATTACTTAAATTAACATAGGTGTGTGAAGGGTTAGCTTGGTTAGAAGATTGTGCATCACCAAAATCCCATTGGTAATTTACTACTCCTGGAAAAGAGGGGAAGCTAACATTTAATGGTGTGCAACCAGAATCTACATTTGTGTTGATGACGAAAGTTTGATTGGGGTACACTAATACAGGAAGTTCTGCGGTATCTGTACAATTGTTGGCACTGCGTGCAATTAAGCGAACATTAAATGTTCTAATTTGGCTAGTATTATTTGCAAATTGATGAGAGGGACTTGGCAGAATACTGGTATTTCCATCATCAAAATCCCAAACATAACTTACTGCACCGGTAGATGAATTTAAAAAATTGATAGGGCTTGGAATGCAAGAGGGCAAAGCGTTTGCGGAGATGCCTGCAATTGGATTCGGGAATACTACAATTGTTTTGGTGATGGAATCTCTACAACCAAAAGTGGTTTGTGCAATTAATTTTATACGGATGGTATCATTAGTTGTACTGTTGTTTGTAAAGGTGAATGATGGAGAAAGTGCAGTGCTCAAATTTGCATTCTCACGTTTCCAAATGTAAAAATTAGGGTCTGCATTTACACTTGCATTGTTAAAAGTTATTGTCAAAGGTGAGCAGCCAGAGGTAATGCTCGGATTAAAATTTGCAGTTGGTGGAAACTGCACATTTAGTTGTTGTATAACCGTATCCGGACAAGCATTTTGAGATTGTATAATTAAACGAACATTATATAAACCAGGAGTATTAAAAATATGCGTAGGGTTTATTTGTGTGGAGGTATTATTTGCGCCCGAGCCTGGGTCGTCAAAATTCCAAGCACGAGTGGTAATATTATTCCCGGGGAATTGAGTAGAGGCATCGGTAAAACTTGCAGACTGATTAACACAAACACTCGCAACGTTATAAGCCGCTACCGGAGTTCTGTGTATGGTTACAGTACGAGTGCGCTCATGCACACAGCCTAATATTGAAGTAACACGCAATCGAATGGTGCGAGTTTGCAGATATTTTTGAGGAGGAGGAAATTGTCCATTAAAATCAAAGCTCCCATTGTTTTCAAAATCCCACTCCCATTGAGTTGCATTGCTTGAGATGTCTACAAAATTTACTATTAAAGAATCGCAACCACTTATATTTCCAGATACGGTATTCATAGAGAAATTAGAAGTTGGTTGAGGTAGAATATAAATAGTTTTTATAAATGTATCTGCACAAGAAAAACCTAAGGGGTTGGTTACGATTAAACGAACATTAAATGAAATAATAGCTGCGGTAGTATTGGCAAACGTTTGTGTAGGATTTGTAGCTGTACTTGTACTTCCATTGCCAAAATCCCAATTATATACTATGCCTACTGTGCTTGTATTAACAAAGCTCATATTCGTTCCACCACATACGGTATCTATAGAAGTAAAAAATGCATTCGGAGGATCTATAATACTAATTTGTCGGATAGCTGTATCGATTCCACAAAAACTACTATCAAGTAACATAATTGTAAAGCTGCGCGGGCGTGGGCTGCTAGGGAAACTAAAGGTTCGTGGTGTGCTTGGTGGCCAAGGAATCCATGCGGTTATACTATCTAAACCCGGGCCTTTATAATCTTCAATAATCCAACGCTCAAAACGCTGTTGAGTATTACCATCTGCCAAACAATTACGGATGGTATTATTGGTAAAAGTTACCGTAGTATCGGGGTAACAAAGTACCGTTTTATTAGCATTTATAATAGCCGAATCAATATCATAAACTTGAATGGGTCCGTAGGTATTAGTAGACACTACGCTTCCGGTACACCTGTTTCTGGCTGTAAGTGTGATTGTGGTATTACAAGCTACTCTATTTCGTTCATATATATGAGAAATGGTATCGTTTACATTAGTATGGTCGAACGTTTGAATTGGAGTACCATCGCCAAAGTCTAAAGTAAACACAGTAGTTTCTGAAACGTTGGTTGATTTGTTTACAAACTGAATGGCATT
>JAGVEE010000139.1 GCA_020058405.1 Sphingobacteriales bacterium | reverse complement strand
ATATGGAGAAGGCGGACAAGCACTCGATGTGCATGTAGATAGCATCAATGTATTTGGTTTACCTAATGCTTTTTTTATCTCACAACCTAAAGTGGTATTTATTCCGAGCGACCCTGTAGTGTTCTTTAATTTAAGTCAAAATGCTACTCAATATTTTTGGGATTTTGGAGATGGCTTTACTTCGACCTTAGCTTCACCTACTCATTATTATTTAGAAAAAGGAGAGTACGACATAACCCTAATAGTTCGCAATGCATTTGGTTGCATGGATACTTTTATTCAAACAAAAGCGGTAAAGGCGGAAAGCGGCGGAAACGTGGTAGTTCCTAATGCTTTCACACCAAACCCAAATGGTGGCAGTGGTGGCTTTATAAATAAGGGTGAATATAATAACGATGTGTTTTATCCTGTAATAGAAGGTGCAGAAAATTATCGTTTAAATATTTACAATCGTTGGGGCGAATTACTTTTTGAAAGTAACGACATTACTATTGGTTGGGATGGATATTACCGCGGCGAACTGTGTAAGCAAGATATATATATATGGAAAGTAGAATTGTTTTTTTCGGATGGCTCGAAGAAAATTAAAACAGGTGATTTGTTATTGTTGAGATAATGTTATTGAGAAAATTTAAATTATTTATGTTGATGTTCTCGTTTGGGTGTATTGCTCAAGCTCAGGATCCTCAATTCTCTCAATATTACGCTTCTCCTTTGTATTTAAATCCTGCTTTAACTGGCGCAAATACTCAACATCGTTTAGCATTGAACTACCGTAACCAATGGCCAGGTGTTGCCGAAAGCGGTTTCGTAACTTATATGGCCTCTTATGATTTTAACTGGGATGCTCTCCGTAGCGGACTTGGTTTTTATGCCATACAAGATGTGGCTGGAATGAGCGCCCTCACCTTTAGAAATTATGGCGGGCTTTATTCTTATGATTTACGCCTTACTAAAAAATTAAATCTCCGAACAGGTTTCCATCTTTCCTACACTCAAAAAAATGTAGATTTCTCGAGGCTGTTATTTAACGATCAAATAGAACGTGGGGGTGGTCCTTCTTTCGAAGCCAATAAATATTTTAATGTTGATTATTTAGATTACGATGTAGGGATGATTTTGTATAGCGAGAAAGCTTTTGTGGGCATTGCCGTTCATCATTTAACAGAACCCAGTGAATCATTTATTGGGTTTGATAGTAATTTACCTCGAAAAATATCAATACACGGCTCTTTTACGTATGATTTGCCAGGAAATGGTGCCAAAAAAAGCATTATGCCCACCTTTAATTACAAAACACAAGGCAATTACAGTCAGTTAGACATGGGTGTGTATTATAATCATGAGCCCTTGGTGCTCGGACTATGGTACCGAGGCATTCCTTTATCAGTATTTAATTCTGAAGCCTACCTTAATAACGACGCTTTTATTATCCTTTTGGGCTATTCTTTAGAAGATAAACCGCTCAGAATTGGGTACTCTTATGATGTTACTACCTCTGGTCTCTTTTCAAAATCGGGCGGAAGTCACGAAATATCAGTAATTTATGAGTTCTCAGGCTCCTTAAAATCGGGCTCTAAAAGCAAAAAAATTAAGCGCAAAATACCTTGTGCTAAATTTTAATTTTCCCGCTCTTATTTAACATTAAGCTAACAAACAAGCGGAAAAATATTTCTACATTTGCTAGCTATTTTGGCATTTACTAATGAGACTTAAAAAGAGATTAATAATAATTGTGTGTTTAATGAGTTTAATGCAACATTTTGATGCATTTTCTCAAGATACAATCCGTATTATGCAATACAATGTGTTGCGTTACGGACAAAGTGGGCAAGAGCCTGCTGTTAAAAATCCTTTGATGATTAGTATTCTAAATCATGTACAGCCAGATATTGTAGGAGTTAATGAAATAAATACCTCTGCAGATTATGGTGCTACTTTATTAAGTGGAGCTTTTAATGTAAACGGAGTAAGCTATTGGAAAAAAGGCAAGCTTTCTCTTGCAGGTGTCGATAAATCATTAGCCAATAATATTTATTATAATTCTGAAAAATTTACCTTACTAAAACAAGATACAGTTAGTACCATCCAACGAGAAATTACTGCGTATAACTTTATGTATAACGACAGTAACTTAGTGAAAACAAAAGACACCATTTCTTTTACAATACTTGTATTGCATTTTAAAGCAGGCAATACTTCAAATGATGAATCTACTAGAGGTGTAGAAGCAACTGCGATAGTTAATTATATTAACGCTTTTCCGAATGCTAAAAATATAATGGTAATGGGCGATTACAATGTGTATACCAATACCGAGCCAGGTTTTAGTAATTTAGTATTAAACACAACTGCTAAAAATAATTTAAAAGATCCAATTAATAGAGTTGGAACTTGGAATAACAACGGTTCTTTCGCAGACATTCATACACAATCTACACACACTACACAAACTGGTGGTTTTTCTAGTGGAGGCATGGACGATCGATTTGATATTATGCTTTGCACCAATTCATTGTTAGGCGATTCTTTAAAAATGAGAATATTGCCGAGTACCTATGTTGCCGTTGGGAACGATGGTAAACATTTTAATTTAGCATTAAACGCTTCACCTACTAATACATCCGTGCCAACAGATGTACTCAATGCTTTGTACAACATGTCTGATCATATTCCTATTCGTGCAGATTTTGTATTAAGTCCTACAAAGCCATTGCCACAAGGCATTTCGGCAGATCTTAAGAAGTTTGAAAATCAAATTTATTTTGAAAATCCGGTAAACGAGCAACTAAAAATACATGTTAATGCAGAGTTGTTAAACAAAAAATTAAGTTTCGAATTATACGATATAAACGCTAAACGCATCATAATTTTAAACCATTATTTTGAGGAGAATGATTTAGCATTTACACTTCCATTTGATTTACAAAAAGGAGTATACATTTTAAAAATTCGTAACGAAAACGGTTGGGAAATACAACGTAAATTATTGAAGAAATAAAAATGATTTATACTAAAAAGATATTTACAATTTCAATTTTAGCATTACTAAGTTTTAATACTTTACAAGTAAATGCTCAAGCTTCCTTTGAAGAGCGACAAACTTCTGCAGGTAATATCCGAATGACGGTGAATAACCTTGGGATGATTGGAAATGCATTTCGTGGTTCATACAACGTATTAAAATATGCATCGTGCGAATTCCCTACAGGTTCTGGAGTAGAACATTTATTTCAAGGTGGTTTGTGGATTGGTGCTTATATAAATGGCTCTCAAGTAGCAGTAAGCACTGGTGCTATTGACGATGCAGCAGGTTATACAACAGGTAAACAAAATTTCGAATTTTCTGCAGCAGTAGGTTCTGGTTTAGCAGAAAGATCTAGTTTAATAGATAATCCATTGTACAAAACTGAAGCTGTATCACACCAAGATTTTGTTTCTGATTTTACAGATAAAAATACAGTAGTACCCGGAACAAATATTGTCATCAACAATCACCTTTTTCCTTTAGGTGCCGATGTACATTTCGAATCGTATAACTACAATTTCAACTTCGCAAATTATTTTGTGATTTTAAATTATGTAATTACTAATAACAGCACCAATACCTGGGACTCTGTATACGTAGGCTATTGGAAAGATGGAGTAGTGCGTAACGTAAATTTAACTGTGCCTGCAGGGAGTGCATTTTTTAATAAAGGTGGTAACGGATATTTAGATTCTTTATTCATTGCGTATGAGTTTGATGCAAACGGCGATGTTGGTTTTACAGAAAGTTATGTGGGCTTAAAATATTTAGGTGCTATTGATAAATTAGGATTAGCGCATCCATTGGTGCGTAGTAATTTTGATGTACATTACAATGCATGGCAATTTAACAATACAGCAGACCCTTTGTATTTCTCGCCAAGCGACGATAATCAGAAATATGGAAAAATGACGGCAGGATTAAACTTCCGTCCAGATTGGGAGACGCTTATTCGCCCAACCTTGAGTCAAGCAAACAACCGTTCGCATTTAATGTCGGCCGGTCCATTTGTGCGCGTTGCACCAGGAGAAAGTATTAATGTTTCTTTCTCTTTAGTATGTGCTAAAAAAGTAGAAGACGGAAATCCGAATACCGCTGATAACGATATACAAAAAGGAGTATTAGTGCAAAATTCTTTGTTCGCACAAACTGCGTACAATGGAGAAGATGCAAACTTTAACGGAGTGTTAGATCCTGGAGAAGATAGAGATGGAGATGGAGAAATTACTAGATTTGTTTTGCCTTCGCCACCAAATATTCCGCGTACAAAAATTATAGCATCCGAAAATAAAATCGAATTGTATTGGTCTAATAATTCAGAATCATCTGTAGATCCTATCTCTAAGAAAAAAGATTTTGAAGGGTATAAAATTTACAAGTCGACTTTAGGGTTTGATGTGAAAGAAACACAAGACATTATTCGTTCTCTAAAATTAGTTTCTGAGTTTGATAGAAACGACAATAAATTATTTAACAATACTTCCTTCGGAGAAATTGTATTAGCTGATTCCATAACATTTGGAGAGATTGCAAACTCTGGCGATACCATTTATTATCATTACAAATACACCTTCGAAAATATTCAGAACGGATGGCAACATGCTATTGCCGTTACTTCGTTCGACCAAGGTGATGAAATTAATAATTTAGAATCCTTAGAATCGAGTTCATTGCCAAACATGAAACGTGTGTTTGCAGGAACTAAGGGGAACGATGATTTTAAAAATGGCGATCCATTTGTGTATCCAAATCCATATTATGGGGTGGCTGCATGGGAAGGTTTAAGTACAAACCCAGAAGACAAGAAAATTTATTTTGCAAACTTACCAAGCGATTGCCAAGTGCGTATTTACACTGTAGCAGGCGATTTAGTAGATGAATTTGAACACAACGATTCGTATAACGGAAGTGATATACGTTGGATGAGCACGTACTCAAATCCAACGGGTACGGTATTTGCAGGAGGTGAACATGCTTGGGATTTATTATCAAAAGACAATCAAATTATTGCGCGAGGCACCTATTTGTTTTCGGTGCGTGATAATAAAACAGGGGAAATTTATAAAGGTAAATTCGCATTAATTAAATAGAAAATATATATAACAAAAAATAAAATGAACAAAAAATTACTTTCATTAGCATTCTTCTTGATCGTGGCTATTGCTGCAAACGCACAATATCCATTAAAAACTATTCAAGAAGTACAATTCGTTTCGCAGCAAGATTTAGCCGCTGGTAACGACGCTTCAGCATTCGGACTTACTGATACAATTCGTATTAGAGGTGTAGTTGTGATGGACGCAGGATTATCTACCATTGTTGGTGGAAAACAAGTATGGATTCAAACAAATGATGGATCACCTTTTTCAGGTATCGATGTTTACCAACCTTTCCCTAGTGCTGGTGGCGACGGTGGTACTGGTATTTTAACTTTAGTCGAAGGCGACTCAGTTGAAATTGTTGGTCACGTTGAAGAGTTCAGTGGCGAAACAGAATTTGTACCTAACAACACTAACCCAGCTACTCCTATACAATTACTAGGCAGTGGCATTACTGTTAAATCTAAGTTAATTACAGTTGCTGAGTTAAACGATATCAACAGAAATAATATTTTAACAACAGGTGAGCAATGGGAGGGTATGTTTGTAGAAATTAAAAACGTTACGGTTTCTTCAGTAGATTATTTTTCAAATGGTGCACGTGTAAGTTTCAATGTTATTGATGCTGCTGGAAATAAAATGAACGTGTCTGATCGTTTCAAAAATTTCCGTTTACCTGCAACAGGTGGAACATTTGTTCCTCCAGTAGTGGGTGATTTTGCTTTATCTATTAAAGGTGTTTTATTACACTCTAAAAATAACAGAGGATATGAATTGCATCCAATTAAACCTTCTGATGTAGTTTGGGGTGCTTCTGCTCCAGCAATTTCTGCAATCTCAAGAAATATAAACGTTCCTAACAATAACGATGTAGTTACAATATCAGCAAATATTACAGACTTAGACGGTGTGGCTTCTGCAAAATTATATTATGCAGTGGGTGCAACAAACCAAAGTTATATCAGTGTAAACATGACTGCTAACGGTAGTTCTTACACTGCACAAATTCCTGCACAAGCAGATGGTTCTCTAGTAAAGTTTTTTATTGAAGCAACAGATAATGCAGTACCTGCATTAACAAGCCGTATACCAAACGTACCTGCAGAAGATCCAAGATTTTATGTGGTTAGAAATAACGGATTAACAATTTACGATTTACAATACACTCCATTTAGATCTGGTAACTCAGGTTTTATTGAGCAAACAGT
>JAGVEE010000411.1 GCA_020058405.1 Sphingobacteriales bacterium | reverse complement strand
CTTTTTTCTCTTCTACCTTTTTCACTTCTACCTTTTTCACCTCTACTTTTTTAATTGTTTCTTTCTTCACTACTTCCTTTTTTGGTGCTGCAGGAACAGGTTTTGCTATTACTTTAGGTGTTGCTTTTTTAACTTCCACTTTTTTAGGAGCTGCTTTTGCAACTACTTTTTTGGCAACAACCTTTGCTGCTACTTTCTTTATAGGAGCTTTTGCTACAGCCTTTTTAGGTGCAGCTTTTGCAACAGGCTTTTTAGGAGCAACTTTTGCTACCACTTTCTTGGCTATTACCTTAGCAACAGGTTTTGCTACTGCCTTTTTAGGAGCAGGCTTTGCCGCTACTTTCTTTGCAACAACTTTTTTTACCACTTTTTTAGCAACTGCTTTTTTAGGAGCAACTTTTTTAGGTGCTGCTTTTGCTACAACTTTTTTAGAAGCTGCTTTTTTAGGTGCTGCCTTTGCCACTGCCTTTTTAGCTACTGCTTTTTTAGGAGCTGCTTTTGCAACAACTTTTTTAGTTGAACCGCTCGACTTAGTCGCTTTAACTGGTTTTTTAGCCGTTTTAGCTGGCTTTTTCGATGCTGATGTTGATTTCTTTTTCATTTATTTCAACCCTTTCCTTAATTGTTAGCGAATCGGCAAACACCAAAGTGTCAGCCAAAATTTCGGCGCAAATATAATCTAAATTATTATTTAATGAATCTTTAATAAATTCATTTTCAGCCACCATTACATTTATCCTATCCGTTACTTCAAAACCCTTTTCTTTCCTTAAATTCTGAATTCTGTTAATAAATTCTCTTGCAATACCCTCTTGGCGTAGCTCCTCGCTTATATTAACATCTAAAGCAACTGTTAAATTCCCCATTACATTAACCAACCAGCCCGGTATATCGTCAGCAATTATTTCAACTTCCGAAACTGATATTACAAAACCTCCAGTTTTTAAGGTTATTTGGCCATTTTTTTCTAATTCTGCTATCTCTTCCTGCCCAAAACCTGCAATTTCTGAAGCTACCTCTTTCATATCCTTACCAACTTTAGCTCCCAATAGTTTGAAATTAGGTTTAATCTTCTTTTTAATAAACCCTTCGGTTTCCGTTAAATAAGTCAATTCTTTCAAATTTGTTTCAGATAGTATCAATGATTTTACTCTATCTACTTTATTTACAAATTTATCGTCGAGTACAGGTATCAATACTTTTTGTAATGGCTGACGAACATTGATGTTTACTTTTTTACGTAAAGAAAGAATCATTGATGAAATATCTTGTGCTAAACGCATACTTTCATTTAATCCTAAATCAACATTCTTTTCATTTGTTTTAGGCCATGTACTTAAGTGTACCGATTCTTCTTTTAATGTAGTATTGTTTTCAAGAGCTTTACTTCTTAATCCATCTGTTAAGTTCTTGTACATCCAATCAGAAAAGAATGGTGCAACTGGGCTCATTAATTGCGAACAAGTAACTAAACATTCGAACAAGGTTTCGTATGCAGCTTTTTTATCTACCGTCATTTCCCCTCTCCAAAATCTTCTACGAGCTAACCTTACATACCAATTTGATAAATTCTCATCAACAAAACTTTGAATAAAACGTGCTGCACGGTGAGGCTCATAATTTTCATACGCTTCCTCTACATCTTTAATCAATGTATTTAAACTAGAGATAATCCATCTGTCTAATTCTGGCCTTTCTTCAACCGGAATAATATTTTGTTCATCAATTTCAAACTGATCTATGTTTGCATACAAAGCAAAAAATGCATACGTATTGTAAAGAGTACCGAAAAACTTTCGTTGAACTTCTTGCAATCCGTCAATATCAAATTTTAAATTATCCCAAGGTGCTGCATTGCTTATTAAATACCATCTTGTAGCATCTGCACCGTATTTTTCAATCGTTTCAAAAGGATCTACTGCATTACCTAAACGCTTCGACATTTTATTGCCGTTTTTATCTAACACCAATCCGTTTGAAACAACATTTTTGTAAGCAATAGAATCAAACAACAAAACACCAATTGCATGTAATGTAAAAAACCATCCTCTAGTTTGATCTACACCTTCTGCAATAAAGTCTGCTGGATACGCACCATCCCAACCCGATGCAAAGGGTTGATTATCGCCTGCTGCTAACTTCTGTAAATCTAAACCCCATTGTGCGTATGGCATCGCTCCAGAATCAAACCAAACATCTATTAAGTCTAGTTCTCTGAACATTTTTTTACCATCATCAGTAACCAAAACTATATCATCAACATAAGGCCTGTGTAAATCAAAATTATTATTGTTGTATTGATTAAGGATGCCCTGAAGTTTTGATTTTTCATCTGCGTTAAAGGCATCTGAATTTACTGCTTTCGTTAATTCGTTTTTTAGTTCTTGAATAGAGCCAATGCATTTTTCTTGAGTAGAATCTTCTGTTCTCCAAATTGGCAATGGAGTTCCCCAATACCTAGAACGAGACAAATTCCAATCCACTAAGTTTTCTAACCAATTACCAAATCTGCCAGTACCTGTAGATTCTGGTTTCCAGTTAATCGTTTTATTTAACTCTACCATACGCTCTTTAAGCGCGGTAGTTTTTATAAACCAAGAATCTAATGGATAATATAAAATAGGCTTATCTGTTCTCCAGCAATGCGGATACGTGTGTTCGTATTTCTCTACCTTAAATGCTTTGTTTTCTATTTTTAATTTAATGGAAATTCGTTCATCAACAGATAAATATTTTTCTCTCGATTGTTTTACTCGTTCAATTTCTTTTTCTTCTGCATTTAAATAATCTTCTTTTACAAATTCATTTGCAAAATCTGTAACGGATTCTAAAAACTTTCCGCGTTTATCAACTAAAGTTAAGGAACCAATTCCGTTTTGTTTAGCTACTCTAAAATCGTCGGCTCCAAAACTTGGTGCAATGTGTACGATACCTGTACCATCTTCTGTAGTTACAAAATCTCCAACAATTACTTTAAACGCATCCCCATCTGTAGGTTGTGCATAAGGCAATAATTGCTCGTATTGTATGCCTGCTAATTCTTTTCCTTTAAAAGTTTTTAAAATTTTAAATGGAATATTTTTATCGCCTTCTTTATATTCTTCTAAACTTAATTCAGCATTTTTTTCTGAAAAATATTTAGAGAATAAATCCTTTGCCAATACTACATTTGTGGATTGAAATGTATATTGATTAAATGACTGAACTAATACATATTCAATTTCTTTCCCTACTGCTAGTGCTGTGTTTGAAGGCAATGTCCAAGGTGTGGTAGTCCATGCTATAAAATGAACATCAGCATTAAGTCCATCAAATAAATGAGCAGACGATTGATTGTTGATAGCTTTAAATTGAGCAACAACAGTAGTGTCTTTTACCATTTTATAAGTGCCTGGCTGATTAAGTTCGTGTGAACTCAAACCTGTTCCTGCGGCAGGTGAAAAAGGTTGTATGGTATATCCTTTGTACAACAAACCTTTATCATACATTCTTTTTAATAAATACCATAGTGTTTCTATGTATTCATTATGGTAGGTTACATACGGGTTATCTAAATCAACCCAATAGCCCATTTTTTCGGTAAGGTCATTCCAAACATCTGTATAACGCATAACCTCTTTTTTACAGGCTGCGTTGTAATCATCAACAGAAATTTTCTTACCAATATCTTCTTTAGTAATTCCTAAGGCTTTTTCTACTGCCAACTCAATTGGTAAGCCATGTGTATCCCAACCACCTTTTCTTTTCACTTGAAAGCCTTGTAAGGTCTTATACCTACAAAAAATATCTTTTATACTTCTTGCCATTACGTGGTGTATACCAGGCATGCCATTTGCAGAAGGCGGACCTTCGTAAAAAGTGTAAGGTTTATTTTCTGAACGAGTGTTAATACTCTTCAAAAACACATCATCTTGTTTCCAATATTGTAGCACATCTTTTCCGATCTGCGATAAATTCAACTGTTTGTATTCAGGATATTTACTCATACTAATATTAATCTTTCTTCTCTTTATTATCAAAACTAATTATTAATGCAGGCAACAAAATTAAGTTACACAACATTGCTACTACCAAGGTTATAGATAGTAGTATTCCTAAGGCAACTGTACCACCAAAACTCGATGCAGAAAATATACCAAATCCGAAAAATAAAATGATTGCGGTATAAATCATACTCATACCCGTTTCTTTTAATGTCATGGAAATGGTTCTCGATGCGTTGAACCCTTTGGATAATTGAT
>JAGVEE010000178.1 GCA_020058405.1 Sphingobacteriales bacterium | reverse complement strand
GTTGATTAATGGTTTCGGTTGATTAAATGGAATGTTTGTATACACCGTATCCAGCGTGATTAATTCTCCACTGGTGGTATCCACCGAAGTTAAATTCACTAGGTATGTTTCTCCGGCAAAAACCGTATCAATGGTTTGGTTAGTTGCTGCAAAAGTAAATTTTGGAATAAAATTCGGTCTTTCTCTAACCGTAATGTTAAAGAACAAAGTATTGATTTCTGGAAACACACACTCATTATCTCTGGCAATTACTTTTGCTAAGTATGGAGTGGTTCTAATATCCGAACAAGTTGTGGTCCATATTAATTCTGTTCTTGCAGAATCTTTTCCTTCGGCTGGTAGTACATACGCAATGTTACTTACGATTGAAGGGTCTGCAATGTCAGAGGTTTGATCTAAGGAAATAAACACCGAGTCGAATCGCTGATTGGTATCTACTGCATATAAATTAAACCTGAACACATCCCCTCCGTAAATAGTAGTATCTACAATGTTATAGGTAATCCCATTAGGGTCTCTAAACTCTGGTGCCGAGTTAAACGGGCCCAATGCATATACAAAGATGGTATCGTAGCCACTAATCGTTGGGCAACCTTCATCCGCAGTTCTTAAAATTAATTTGTAGGGTTCTTGTTTTACATTCGCACAATTGGGTGTCCAGGTAAAGGTAACTTTTAAGCTGTCTGCATTTTGTAAGCTTGTAAACGTTGGCATAGCCCCTCCAACCACTGCCGCAAACTCAGATAAGTCTGGGAAGAGTTGTATGTTTTTGTACTTGTTAACCTCTGGGTTAGCAACGGTATCATACACAGAAACCACAAATACATCTGTAAGTCCTTCTGGTATTTTTACGGTATCCTTATTGTAATGAGCAAAAATTGGTTTTTTATTCGGTTGGTCTTTAACGTATATCTCTATACTAAAATCTACAGAATCTGGTTTCAAACAATCGTTATCAAAGGCGATGAATTTAACCTTAATGGGTTGATCTAATTTATCCGCACAGGTAGTTACCCATCTAAAAATTGCAGTAGAGTTTACCTGAGCAGGATTGGCACTGAACACGAATTTAGAGTTGATGTCTATTCCGTTAATGTCTTGTCCGTTCGCTGGGTCTGCTTCCATTATAATATTTACGGTTTGAGTAGAATCTCTATCGTAGGTTTTAATAATAGAATCGGCAGCTAGTTGAAAGGTTTCTCCCGCTTTTACGTAATATCTTTTTACTTTTTTATTCGATGGCGACGATACTTTTACCGTATCTGGATTGCCTAAATATTTGTTCGCAAAAATCGGCAATATGTTGTCACGCTTTCTAACATAGAGTGTTACATAAGTAGAATCATAAAATGGCGAGGGACAGGTTTTGTCGCGTACCACTACGGTAAAATTATATGGTTTATCTCTTACCTGGTTACATTTTGGGGTCCACTTAAACTGACCTTGAACCAAGCCTTGTCCTTCAATAATTAAATTTTGTGCATCCACCCCTCCAGTTAAGAAACCTACTTCACCCCATTTACCTTCGTAGGTATTTGGATCTAACAAATTCTCCCCTGGTGCAATATTGGGTAATATGTACATAAAGATGGAGTCTGTTGGCGAATCTCTTGAAGTAAACGTTACGGTATAATCATTCGGGAAATTAATCGTATCAACAATTACTTTTTTCTGATTATTATTATCTTCTGTTACAGGTGGAGCCTCTGGGCACAGTACGGTTTCTAATTGGTACTCTCTTCGGATCTCCCCAATTTTAGTAGGTACTCCTGCAATTTTTCTGTATTCTTCTACTTTAAAAGCAACTAAATATTTACCAGTTCTGGTTGGAATAAAATTGATGATACCCGTTTTAGAGTTGATCGTTAAATCTGGAACACCGTCTAAAATATTGTAATATAAATTGTAACCTGCAGCATAAGGAATTAATGCCCATGTAGGTTTTGTAGAGCCATTATCTATTGGTTGAGCCAATGAATACACTAAGGAATCGCCATCGGGATCTGTGATTTGCCAATCTAATGTGTATGGTTTACCTACACAGAAAAAAGTAAGAGGGTTTTTCTTAAATTCTGCTGAAGAGTTATACCTTGTTGATGTACCTGCATTTAATCGCGGAAATTCCATGGTCATCAATACAGAATAGGAGTCGGAGCTACCTAATACATTTACGATACCAGGGTTCCTAGCATTGTGAACACACACTACGTAATAGCCTTGTATGCTATTCATAGAAGCATAATTTATAGCAGCTGATTCATATATACCTAGCTCTACGCGTAATTGAGCTTGTGCAGGTGGACAATCTTCTGGAGGGTAGGTTAAAAAAGTTTGCGGATTTATTTTATTCACTGTGAAATTACCCGCAGCTCCATTGTCGCTATTTCTGTAAATTGTAAAAGAAAATGATGAAGGAATTCCTATACCAGTTACATCTCTAAAAAAACGTAGTCTATACTTATATGTGTCTGTTGGGTTACCATTGGCATCTTTTATATTAATTAAAGCCATATCATAGCCAATAACGTGAGATGCATAAACAGATGTTCCAGATGCTAAAATGAACAGAATGATTAGGTATTTAATTGCTTTCATTTTTTGTGTTTTTTACAATATACTGACAATGCCAATAATTATGCCAAAAATAGTTAATGTGCTAGTGTGCTAATGTGCTAGTGTGCTAATTTAGGCAAATGAGTGCTATTGTGAATGATTATCTTTCATTGATAGATTTTGCAACTCAATATGCAGGCTTTTCCCTACACTAGCACACTAGCACATTAGCACACTAGCACACTAACAAATTAGCTAATTAGCTAATTAATCTCTATTTTTGCAGAAATTTTAATATACATGATTTCTGTT
>JAGVEE010000216.1 GCA_020058405.1 Sphingobacteriales bacterium | reverse complement strand
GGTTTTCGCTATTGTTAAGCGAAAATCCCCCTATGTTGATTTAAAAAATTATGCAGCTTAAATTTGGAAAAGTCCTAGAATACACATTTACATATTCCTTCTATACTGTCCCCCAACCTTGTAAAGCGAATTCGAAATCTGTCCTAATGAACAAACTTTCGTAACCTCCATTAGCTGCTCGAAAATGTTTTTATTTTCTATGGCAGCTTTTTTCAGTTCGCTTAATACTGCTGCAGATTTATCGACATTGCGATCTTGGAATTCTTTTAATGCTTTAATCTGATATTGCTTTTCTTCTTCTGTAGCACGTATTACTTCTGAGGGTACAATAGTAGGAGAGCCCTTTTTATTTAAGAATGTATTTACTCCAATAATTGGGAAATCACCGTTGTGTTTTAAGGTTTCGTAATACAAAGATTCTTCTTGTATTTTACCACGTTGGTACATAGTTTCCATAGCACCCAACACTCCACCTCTGTCTGATATACGTTTAAATTCTGCTAATACCGCTTCTTCTACAAGGTCTGTTAGTTCTTCTATAATAAATGAACCTTGTATAGGGTTTTCGTTTTTCGCTAAACCTAATTCTCTGTTTATAATTAATTGTATTGCCATTGCTCTACGCACCGATTCTTCTGTTGGAGTAGTAATTGCTTCGTCGTATGCATTCGTGTGTAAAGAATTACAGTTATCATAAATCGCATACAAGGCTTGCAAGGTGGTACGTATATCGTTAAAGTCAATTTCTTGCGCATGTAAAGATCTACCCGAAGTTTGAATATGGTATTTCAATTTCTGCGAACGATCGTTTCCTTTGTATTTATACTTAATTGCCTTCGACCAAATTCTACGCGAAACCCTACCAATTACAGAGTACTCAGGGTCTATACCGTTCGAAAAGAAGAAAGATAAGTTAGGAGCAAAATCATCAATATTCATTCCTCTGCTTAAGTAATATTCCACAAATGTAAAACCGTTACTTAAGGTAAATGCCAATTGCGAAATTGGGTTTGCACCAGCTTCGGCAATATGGTAACCAGAAATAGATACTGAATAAAAATTTCTTACTTTTTCATTGATGAAATATTGCTGAATATCACCCATCATTCTCAACGCAAATTCTGTAGAAAATATACAGGTATTTTGTGCTTGATCTTCTTTTAATATATCTGCTTGTACAGTTCCTCTTACCGTTGAAATTGCGTATGCTTTTATTTGCTCATAGGTTTCTTTTGGTAATACTTCATCGCCTGTAACGCCCAATAGCATTAGACCTAAGCCATTATTACCTTCTGGTAAAACACCTTGATAAGTTGGTCTGGCAATTCCTTTTGCTTTGTAAATTTCTTCAATTTTCTTATTTATCTCAGCTTCTAATCCGTTTTTCTTGATGTACAATTCGCATTGCTGATCAATCGCCGCATTCATAAAGAAGCCTAATAACATTGGCGCCGGACCGTTAATAGTCATAGATACCGATGTGCTCGGATTACATAAATCAAAACCAGAATATAATTTCTTTGCATCGTCTAAGGTTGCCACACTTACTCCAGAGTTTCCAATTTTACCATATATATCTGGTCGCACATGCGGATCTTCTCCGTACAAAGTAACTGAGTCAAACGCTGTAGATAAACGATGTGCTGGCTGACCTAAGGATACGTAATGGAAACGCTTGTTAGTACGCTCTGGTCCACCTTCGCCGGCAAACATACGAGTTGGGTCTTCGCCTTCTCTTTTCAATGGGAATACACCTGCGGCGTATGGAAATTCTCCCGGAACGTTTTCCGTTAATAACCATTTCAAAATATCGCCCCAAGCTTGGTAAGTAGGTAAAGATATTTTTGGAATGCGAAGTTTAGATAATGATTCGTAAAAGAGTTCTTGCTTAATTTCTTTATCGCGCACTTTAAATACGAAATAATCTTCTTTGTAACTCTTTACCGTTTCTGGCCATTCTTTTAATAAACGCTTACACTCATGGTGTAATATTTCTTCGTAATGGCTGTATAAATCTTTTAACGTTTGTATACCATCTTCCTTTTTTTCTTTTTCAAGAATGTCGATGGTGCCTTTTAGTTGATACATCTTTTGAGCAATGTCTACTTGCTCTGCCACCCATGTTTTGTAATCGTGATTCGCTTCTACAATTTCTGCTAAGTAACGCGTACGATCTGGTGGAATGATGTATATTTTTTCAGAATTTCCTTTTAATAGATTTAAGTGTGATGTGAACTCTACCCCAGTTTTATCGGTTAAGGTAGTCATCAATGCATAGTACAAAGCATTCATTCCAGGGTCGTTAAATTGCGAGGCCATGGTACCGTATACTGGAATGTCATCATCACTTGCATCAAACTTTTGATGGTTACGGCGGTATTGTTTTTTTACATCGCGAATCGCATCTAATGCGCCACGTTTATCGAATTTATTGATGGCTACTAAATCGGCAAAATCTAACATGTCGATTTTTTCTAATTGTGTTGCTGCACCAAATTCTGGAGTCATTACATATAATGAAACATCGCAATGTTCAGTAATTTCAGTATCACTTTGTCCGATACCCGAAGTTTCAACTATTATTAAATCGTAAGCAGCAGCTTTGCAAATATCAATGGCTTCTTGAACGTATTTAGATAAGGCAAGGTTTGCTTGTCTTGTTGCCAAAGAGCGCATGTACACTCTTGGGTTGTTTATAGAATTCATTCTAATTCTATCGCCCAATAAAGCGCCGCCTGTTTTTCTTTTCGATGGATCAACAGATATAATGGCAATGCTTTTATTTTCAAAATCATTTAAATACCTACGCACCAATTCATCTACTAAGGATGATTTTCCGGCGCCACCTGTTCCTGTAATACCTAATACCGGAATACGTTTGGTGCCAATCATCATTTTTACCTCCGCTAAAAATTTCTCAGCTTCAGCAGGTAAATTCTCAGCAACCGTAATGGCATGTGCAATTTTCGCAGGATCTTTGTGTACAATTTGTTTCAGCTCGCCGTTTAATGAACTTTTAGTTGGGAAATCGCATTGCACCATCATATCATTAATCATGCCTTGAAGCCCCATCGTACGACCATCGTCTGGTGAGTAAATACGAGCGATGCCGTATTTTTGTAAATCTTCAATTTCTGTTGGTAGTATTACACCACCACCTCCAGCAAATATTTTTATATGCCCTGCACCTTTCTCTTTCAACAAATCATACATATACTTAAAGTATTCGTTGTGCCCACCTTGGTAAGATGTCATGGCGATACCTTGCACATCTTCTTGTATCGCACAATTCACCACCTCGTCAACCGAGCGGTTATGACCTAAATGAATTACTTCAGCACCAGAAGCCTGAAGTATCCTTCTCATTATATTTATTGTTGCATCGTGCCCATCGAATAATGAGGCTGCTGTAACGAATCGAACTTTGTGTTTGGGTTTGTAAACTTCTATTGCTTCCATGTATGTAATATAGCGTTTGTCGATTTATCTAGCAAAAATAGCATTTATTGCTGAATTTTGATGTTGCGTGTATTGGTAACAGAGGTACTAGTTAATAGTTATTAGGTTATTGAGTTAATATGTTATTGATGTTGTACACAGTACATTGTTCAATTTACAACCTTCTCTTTAAATCCATCATTTCATGTAAAATTCTGATGATTTCAACTTCATTTTCAGACAAAATTCTATAAAAAACAACATGTTTACCGGCTCTATAACCTAATATTTCTTTATTGATTTGGTTATAATTATTTCCTAATGAGGGTTTTGCTGAAAGTTCATTACAAGCCGAAATTAATAATTCATAATATTTATCAGCTTGATTTTCCGACCAATTATCAACTGTGTAGTTCCAGATTTCAGAGAGGTCTTCTACTGCTTTGTTTGTAAAACGAGCTTTAGACATTTGATTTTCTTTTTGCTTTTAAGGAATTAAGGTGCTCAGTTGGTTTGAAATCATTTGCGTGACCGCTATTAATTCCTTCTGAAACAGCATTTCTTAAAGCAATTATTTTGCTTTCTTCCTCTTCTAATAATCTAAGCCCAGCTCTTAAAACTTCACTTGCATTTTTAAAGCGCCCCTCTTTAATGCTTTTCTCTACAAAGCTTTCAAAATAATCTCCTAAGGATATAGATGTATTTCGTCCCATATATTTTTCTTTTATTTAAAGTTACCAATAATTGGTAATTTTTGTATTTTTTTTCTGAAAATAAATAAATAAATATATTTTTTTGATTTAATACTTATTGATAATGAGTGAGATAAGTTAGATTGTGATTATTTTGTATCTTTCATGCAACCAAATCAACCAAACCATCATCTACACAGTACAATGAGCTTACAATTGGGACATAAGCTAAGCCTCGAGGAAATTATCGAGGGCAGTAAACAAGGGAACAGAAAGTCCCAAGAGTTGCTGTACAAGCAGTATGCTTCAAAAATGTTGGTAGTGTGCGCGAGGTATGCAAAAGATAATTTTGAAGCGGAGGATATGTTGCAAGTAGGCTTTGTAAAGATCTTTGAAAAAATAAAAGATTATAAAGGAGAGGGATCATTTGAAGGATGGGTACGCAGAATAATGGTAAATACATCGATAGAGTTTTACCGTAAAAATGCAAGAATGTTTCCGGTGGTTGATTTAGATCATGCACCAGAAAGCCCGGTTCAAGAAAATCAATTGGCTCGATTAAACATGAATGATCTTTTAACCTTAATTAGAAACTTATCACCTGGCTACCGATTAATATTTAACATGTATGCCATAGAGGGTTTTTCACATAAAGAAATAGCACAAGAGCTGGGAATTAGTGAGGGGACATCAAAATCACAACTTGCGAGAGCAAGAGCAATTTTGCAAGAAAACATTAAAAAAATGGAGGGCAATCATCATGAAGCACTCAGATAAAAACGAAGAGTTCGACAACCAATTTAAAAATGCTTTTGCAGATGCAGAAATGCAACCGAGTGAGCGTGTATGGTTAGGCGTAGAAAAAGAACTCGATAAAAACAAAAAAGGAATTGTGATTACTTGGATAGCACGATTATCAATTGCTGCATCGGTAGTATTAATAATGTCGGTTGGTTTGTATCAATTAAATTTCTTTGGTAACGATAAGGCTACACAAGAAAATGCAAACCTTGCAAACGCTAATAAAAACAAGGGAGTTGCAAGTATAGATAGCATCAAATCAAAAAAAGTTGAAAAAATTATGCAACCTGTGCAACCAATCTCAAAAGACGAACGTCTAGTAGATGTAGTCGAGATCAAAAGTCGTACTACTCGTTCTTCGAAAAGCATAAAAAAACAAGGAAACTTAAATTCTAAATTAAAAATTGAGAATCGCACACAAGATGAAAAAGAAGCGATAGAACTTTTGAAAAAATTAGAAGAGAAAGTAGAAACAAATAGAAACACTCCTATAATGGAACCAGAAAACAAAAGGCCAATTATTAAGCCGGTACCAGTTCCAGCACCTTCTGTAAATGTTGCAAATAATACAGGATCAAAAAAAGAAATAGGTGTAGTAGAAATGTTAAACTATGTAGCTAAAAAAGTAAGTGGAAATGAAGAGTCGAATTTAGTAGCGATTAATGAAACAAAAAAAGAAGATGGTGGATCGAGAAAGAAATACGAAGTGGATTTAGGCATCATCAAATTTAGTAGAACAAAAAATACAAACAGATAATTAAGAAATTAAAAAATATTAACAACCTAATGAATTAGTATTATGAAAAAGTCAATTTTAGTGCTTGGATTAGTGACAGGAATATTCACTTCAAGCGTGTACGCACAAAGCAAAGCAATTAAAGCTATCAACCAAACAAAAGAAGCAATTGCTTATGTAGTAAACATTGATCCAATTGATGTTGTAGCAGGATATGTAACTAAACAAAAAGATGTAGTTACAGAATTTTATGCAGCAAACGAATTAAAGTTAGAAACATCGTATCCAACAGTAGATTCGGGTGCTCGCAAAACAGATACTACAGAAATTAAAGTAGGTAAAACCAGAATTGTCGTAATTGGTGAGCCTAAAA
Source organism: Sphingobacteriales bacterium (assembly GCA_020058405.1). GTDB lineage: Bacteria > Bacteroidota > Bacteroidia > Sphingobacteriales > Sphingobacteriaceae > CAJBVG01. The sequence goes on along the minus strand of JAGVEE010000216.1, from coordinate 5,619 downwards.
TCGAAAAAATTTACATGGAGAAAGATTCAACTGGCGATTTCGATGCGGATAAACTATCGAATAAAAATTCAGATGATGACAATAAAAAACACGAAGGTGGCTTAGAATTCTCGATTGGTTATAATGGATTATTAGAAAACGGATCAACAAGTTTATCCCCTGCAAACCAAGGATTGAATTTAGTAAACGGTAAATCAACAAACGTAAACTTAACATACAATCACTACTTCAATATTTACAAAGAAAACGTTAGAGTTTCGGTAGGTTTAGGTTTAGACTGGAATAACTATAGATTAGCTGGCGATAGCACCTTGACTCCAAATGCTCCAAAGTTTACAATGTTTCAAGAACTTGATGGAAACGGACAAGCAATAAATTTCACTAAAAACAAATTACTAGCTCGTTATGCAACTTTACCAGTGATGTTACATTTCCAAACTAACGAAAACAAAAGTGGTAAAACAGTGGGAGTATCTGGTGGAGTTGAATTGGGATATTTAATCAATGGACGAATGAAGCAGGTAAGTGAGCTTAGAGGTAAAACTAAAGTAAACGATTCTTTCAACTTAAAAGAATTACGTTACGGCTTCATGGGTAGAGTACATTATGGAAATGTTGGAATATATGGTAAATATTACCCACAAAGTGCGTTCAATAGCAATGAAGGACCAGATTTAAACACTTTTTGTGTAGGATTAACCTTCGGAATAAACGAATAGAGGTTTGATGAATAAATAAAAATGCGTAGAGCTCTCCATCTTTTTGGAGGGCTTTTTTTGTATATTTGACTCTGTATTAAAATTAATTATGAAAAAATATCTATTACTATTTGCCTTGTTTATTGGAAGCAATTCATTTGCACAAACTTTACAAAATGGCGGTTTAGACACTTGGACAAATCTTTTGTTCTTTTTTGAACCACAAGGTTACGTTACTTCTAATTATGCATCAATATTGTTAGGTGGTGGTGGTTTACCCAGAGCGAATGTATCTAGAAGCACCGACAAGAAAAGTGGCACTTATGCAGCTAAATTAGAATCGTATGCTCAAAATACAGGCGATACAACTGGTGTGCCGGGCATCATGATTACTGGGGCATTGGATTTAGCAAATACAACCATAAAACCAGGTATTCCAATTTCTGGTGGGCGACCAACAGAATTAAGAGGATTTTATAAATATGCACAAGGCAATGCACCCGATTCAGGGATTGTTTCTGTGGCTTTAACGAAATACGATTCAACAATTGGAACCTTAAATGTAATAGGTGGTGGAATAGCAACCTTATCAAATAAATCGAGTTATACCGCATTTACAGTTGATATTGTATACGCAACAAATGATGTACCCGATACGGCCATCATTGTTATAAGTACAACTTCTGTATTTGGTTTTGATACCGCTGCTTTAACAACTGCTCCAGTTGGAACAGTTTTGTTTGTGGATGATTTGAGTTTCTTTGGAGCTACAACAGGACTTCAATCGGTTGATGATTTAATTGAAGCATCCTTATATCCAAACCCTACAAAAGATGAATTAAACGTTAGCTTCTTCCAAGCGAATTCATCAGAAGTAAAAATATATTTATTGAGTATGGATGGGAGAGTGGTGTATGAGCAAAAACAATACTTAACAGCAGGCAAGCAAGCTATTCAATTAAACGTAGCAGATTTAGATGCAGGCGTGTATCAGTTGGTAGTGAGCACTGTGGATGGTAGGATTAGCAAAACGGTAGTTCGATAAGACGAAAGGCCGAAAGGCCGATAGACCGAGAATCCGAAAGGCCGAATTTTCGAAATGTCGAAGAGTCGAAAAGTAGAAAGGTCAAAAAATAGAAAGACCGATGAACTGAATTTTCAGCTTATCGGTCTTTCTGTTTTTCGGCCTTTCCGATAAACGGTTTTTTTAATGTCAATGCGAAACAGTTTTCTCGTACTCAATATTTACCATTCTATACCCATTATATGCTTGTTGGTACACATTTTTATAATTACATATATAATATTTAGTATTTTAAAGATAGTATTTAGCGAAACATAATCAGTTTCTGTATTATCAATCAATTATAAAATTCCAAAGTGTTTTATTAATTATAATTTGTTTGGTAGGTTGTAAAAGTAAAGATGATACTTTCATGATTTTATAAAGGAAAAGAATTAGTGTCTAAAATACAGGTTATGATTGCCAAATTGAAAATGTTAAATCGAATGAAATTTGAAAATAGAATTGATTCCTGCAAAGTAAAATTGAAACAGAATTAATTTAAATATGAAACAAAGTTTATTTTTTTTACTACTATTTTTTGTTATTCCCGTTAATATAATTGCACAGGGTTCTGAATTGTATTTTAAAAATATAGAAATTGCTGATTCGCTTTTGAGTGTTAAAAAATACAAAGAAGCAAGTGATTATTATTCTAAAGCTTTTAAGCTAAATAATAATAGAGCTTTAGTAGACCATAGGTATTCTGCTGCTCAGACTTGGGCAATGCAATCTAATTTAGACAGTGCCTTTTATAATCTTTTTAAGTTAACAAAATTTAGAACCAAGTATACTGTTGATGTACTTAATTCTGATATGCATTTTAATATATTAAAGAAAGATGCACGATGGGATTCGGTAATTAAATGGACTGCATATGTTAATAGGAAGTTTAACAGCAGCTTAAGTAAGAAACTAGACAGTGTTTATTATTCGGATCTAAAAGTGAGATCTGATTTTTTTTTGATGCGAGACAAGTACCCAATAAATTCTATAGAATATAATTCTTTCCTCAGCAAGATGAAAGAAGCGGATTCGTTGAATTTAGTGATTGTGCTAGATATAATTAACAAGTATGGTTGGCTTGGCGAGGAGGTTGTTGGGATAAATGGTAATACAGCTTTGTTTTTAGTTATACAGCATTCTAATTTAGATGTGCAAGAAAAGATGTTGCCAATTTTAAAAGCTGCAGTGCTCGACAAACGAGCAAGGTCTAATGACCTAGCCTTATTAGAGGATAGGATATCTGTAGCAAAAACCGGTAAACAAATTTATGGCAGTCAGTATTATGAAAAGAATTCAGTAAAAACCTTGTATCCTATTATTGATCCTCTAAATGTAAACAAAAGAAGACACGCGGTTGGCTTGGGTACAATTGAAGAATATTTAAAATTGATTGACGTGGAGAGTTATAAGTTAGATTAGTGTAAATATTTTTGATGAAAAACTACTTATTATTTATTTTTTTTAATATCCAAATTGCATTTGGAGTAGCACAGCCAAGATTCAATGTCGTTAAATATTATAAATATATTAATGAAGCTGAATTGTGTATTGTAAATGATGACTTAGTTCTAGCACTTAAAAAATATAGTAATGCATTTACAAATATTGAAAGAGTATTTATTAAAGATTCTTACAATGCTTTTATCTGTGCATTTAGATCTCACCAATATCAACTTGCTGATGAATATTTAAAGATGAGTTTAAACGCAGGACTAAAATTGAAATTTTTATCAAATAATAGCAGTTTGAGCGATGTTTTAGAATCTGATGAATGGAAGAAGCTAGAATTAAAATATCGAAATTATAAAGTAGAGTATGATACTATATTATATAACAAACTTTTGAACGTTCATAATGCTGACCAAGCAGTTCGGAATTATTGCTATTTGTATGGAAAAGAAAATTATTCGTATAGTACTTCGTGTATAGACACGGTTAGAAAAGTCGATAAAAATAATCTCGATTCTGTAATTTTTTTTATCAGTACATATGGATTCCCAAATGAATTATTAAGTGGGTTAGAAGTACCTTTTGGTAAAGTGCATTATTACTTTACTTTTTTGCATAATACCTCTTGGAACAACATTTCATTTCTGCCTATATTAAAAAGTGCAGTAATTGAAGGTAAATTATCGCCGAGTATTTATTTTGACCTGACAACTCGTGCATTTTCATTAAATAAAGAGAATGGCGATTATGATTTTGGTCTTGAACTAGGATTTCAAGTTAAGAATTTGGATAGTACGACAACTATGGTTTTGACAATTGGAGAGAATGAATATGATATAAATACCAAAAGAAATGAAGTATATCTTGAGTCATTACATGATTTAAGAAAGAAGATTATTTTTAATTATAGACGGTCGGATTATTCATTAGTAAGTAAAGGGCTAATCCCTTTACTAAACTTTGATGAATCTAGTAAGACAGAGTTTCTAAATAGAATTAAAAAGGATTTTCCCAATTCGCAGTATTTTACTTATTGATAAATTAGTACATAACCTTATTTAAAAATTAGCCTCTATAAAGATATTATACAATATGAAAATCTCAACGAACTTAAAATTTTTTCTTTTTTTTCTTGGTTGGTTAACAGGAGTAATTATTCTAATTTATTCCAATAATAGCACGCCAGTTATTATCATATCTGGAGCATTACTATTACGAAATTATCATCAGGAAATAAAAAGGTCTGTGAAATAACATATTTAACAAAAAAAATTCCCGCTTCATTTCTGAGTAGGACTTTTTTATTTCGATTAAACGGCCTTTCGGATTTTCAAATCTAATTGATACTTTATCCTCATATTTTCCTTGCCTATCCTCAAAAAAACCTTTCTCATCCTCAAATTGAGTTTTAATGAAAATAATTTACACTAGATTTATAAAACAAGAAGCATATATGATACATGAAGTATTTTATATTAAAACTTCTAAAATATTTTTATGAAAAAATTAGAAAATTTGAAATCAGACAAATTTCAATCATTTGAAAATGATGAAATTGCAAACAGTATGAAAATTACTGGTGGAAAACCCGTTAGAACCCAAAACTGGACAAAGGAATGTTATGACACTTGTGATCCTGAAACTGGCGCAAAAACTGAAGTCAGCGATTGGTGTGATAATGTTGATTAAATTTTCAAATCAGTATGATAAACAAACCAGAGAATTTACTTTGGTTTGTTTGTATTTATACTAATTAAAACCTTTATAATAGTGAAAAAAATACTAATTACTATTTTATTCAGTTGCAACATTTTAGCAGGAATCTGTCAAATTAACTTGCAAGATGTCCGTACTTATTATTATCAAGATAATAAACTTGAATATTTTCTTCAATTTGGAATTAAAGATTCGGCTTTATACTATGCTCAAAAACTGTCTAAATCAAATCTTGATATTTCTATATATTCATATAGAGGAATTTCCAAGGCTTATTATTTAAATGGAGATAGTTATAATGGCGATATGTGGCTACTTAAAGATGTAACCTTATTAGGTTATTCTAGCATTACCAGCATGCAAAATAGATTTAATAAATACGAACAAAATTTCGGAAAAGATTATTACTATATAGTAAATAATTTTGATTCGTTAAATGAGAATTGTAAATCAAATACGAATAAAAAGCAAATTGAACTAATTTCAATGATGTTTTTAGAAGATCAATCTATTCGAGAGTCACCTGATGCAAGTTTTGACAAGTCAAGTGAATATTATAAAAGATCGATTGAAAATGATACTAAGCATTATATTGTTCTAGATTCATTATTTAACAACAACAAAGATTTTCCTAATATTCTAGAACTTAATGACCAATCAATAAATAGAATTTTACTTCTAATGATT
>JAGVEE010000032.1 GCA_020058405.1 Sphingobacteriales bacterium | reverse complement strand
TGCAAAGAAAAGAACCATTGAATTATTTGAAGAAGTAAAGTTACCTCGCCCAGAAAAAATGTTGGAGTCGTACCCTCACGAGTTGAGTGGCGGACAAAAACAACGAGTGATGATAGCAATGGCATTAAGTTGTAATCCGGATTTGTTAATAGCCGACGAACCTACCACAGCATTAGATGTAACAGTGCAGAAAAGTATTGTAGAATTATTATTGCAAATTAAAAAAGATCGTAATATGAGTATGATCTTTATTACGCACGACTTAGGTTTAATTGCAGAAATTGCCGACGATATAATAGTAATGTATAAAGGGGAGATTAAAGAAAAAGGCACAGTTAAACATATTTTGAATAACCCTCAACACCCCTATACAAAAGGACTCATAGCTTGTAGACCTAATTTAAAAAACTCATTGAAGAGGTTGCCAACCATGAGTGATTTTATGAATGAACAAGGGGATAGCACCGATTTAGATTTATCAACATTAAAAAGAAATACAAACGATACATTAACGCGAAGAGAAAAATTATACGCGCAAAAACCGATTGTAGAAGTAATAAATGTAGAAAAATATTACCCAGTACGTAAAGGGTTGTTTGCGAAAAGCACAGAATATGTGAAGGCAGTGGATGGGGTAAATATTAAGTTGTACCCTGGTGAAACGCTTGGCCTGGTTGGCGAATCAGGATGTGGTAAATCTACCCTAGGTAGATGTATTTTACGATTAATAGAACCAAGTGCAGGTGAAGTTTATTTTGAAGGGCAAAACATAACACATTTGAAAAATGCAGAAATGCGAAAACTTAGGTCGCAGATGCAAATTATTTTTCAGGATCCATACTCATCATTAAACCCACGTTTAACTGTTGGGCAAACCTTAATGGAGCCCATGCAAGTACATCGCATACTCGCAAATGATAAGCTGCGTAAAGAAAAAGTGTTGGAAATACTGAGTAATGTAGGGTTATTGCCATCTCATTTTGACAGGTTTCCACATGAATTTTCTGGTGGGCAACGACAGCGAATATGTATTGCCAGAGCCTTGGTATTGGAGCCAAAACTTATTATTTGCGACGAATCTGTTTCGGCTTTAGATGTTTCGGTACAAGCGCAAGTGTTAAATTTGTTAAGCGATTTAAGAGATCAATTTAACTTAACTTATATTTTTATTTCGCACGATTTATCGGTGGTGAAACATTTTTCGGATCGCTTAATTGTAATGAATAAAGGGAAAATTGTGGAAGAAGGTTTTCCAGAAGATGTATATGCTCAACCAAAGCAAGCCTATACAAAACAATTAATTGAGGCAATACCTCAATTTTAAATTTTAATAATATGACAAAGAAAAAAAATAATGCCATCAAAAACATACTCAGCAGTTTAGTGCTAGAAGTTTTTGTGAAAAATATAACTCAAGCATTTAATTACAAACAGCTTGCAGCGAAATTAAATATTGACGACGAAGAAACACGAGAAATTGTAAATGAAATAATAATTGATTTACATCAGAAGGGACAGGTGGAAGAAATTGCCAAAGGTAAATACCAAGTAAAAGCATTGCAAAACCATGTAGAAGGTATTGTAGACATGGCACAGAGCGGTTCGGCGTATTTATTGGTGGATGGAATGGATGAAGATATTTTTATTGCACCACGTAAATTAAGAAATGCATTACACGGTGATAAGGTAAAAGTATTTGTTTATGCAAAACGTAATGGCAAACATTTAGAAGGTGAAGTGTTAGAGATTTTACATCGATCAAAAACTGAGTTTACCGGAGTAATTCAATTAACACCAAGAGTTGCTTTTTTAATTCCGGATAATAAAAAGATGTTGCATGATATTTTTATCCCGCTTGATTTATTAAAGGGCGCAAAGGATGGAGATAAAGCAGTTGCTAAATTAACAGAGTGGCCAGAGGGTGCTAAAAACCCAATGGGTGAAATTGTACATGTATTGGGTAAACAAGGCGAAAACGCAACAGAAATGTATGCAGTGCTTGCAGAATATGGCTTCCCATTAGAATTTCCGAAGGCGGTTGAAAAAGAATCGGAAGCGATTTCTGAAAAAATGGATCCTAAAGAAATTGCTAAAAGAAGAGATTTTAGAGATACACTCACTATTACCATCGACCCTGTTGATGCTAAAGATTTTGACGATGCTATTTCCTTTAAAAAATTAGAGGATGGTAATTTTGAAGTAGGTGTACACATTGCCGATGTTTCGTATTATGTACAACCCGGTACGGAGTTAGATAAAGAAGCAGAGAACAGAGGTACTTCTGTTTACCTTGTAGGAAAAGTAATCCCGATGTTGCCTGAGAAACTCTCGAATGAGTTGTGTTCATTACGACCTAATGAAGATAAGTTTTGCTTTTCTGCAGTATTTAAAATAGACCTAAAAGGAAATGTATTGGATGAGTGGTATGGCAGAACTATTATACACTCCAGAAGAAGATATGCTTACGAAGAAGTATGGGATATTTTACAATCGGGGCTAGGAGATTACAAAGAAGAGCTTACTATTTTAAACACCATTGCTCATGCCTTAAGAGCAACGCGATTTAAAAACGGTGCTATTAATTTTGAAACAACAGAAGTTAAATTTACACTCGACGAAACTGGTAAACCAATAGGAGTGTATGTGAGAGAGCGTAACGATGCACATAAATTAATTGAAGATTTTATGTTGCTTGCAAACAGAAAAGTAGCAGAATTTATAGCCACAAAAGGCAAAAAGAAAAATGCATTAACATTTGTATACCGAGTACACGATTCTCCAAATGAAGAAGTTTTACAAGGCTTTGCAAAGTTTGCAGCAAGGTTTGGATATAAAGTAAATACTAAAAGCCATAGAGAAATTTCTACTTCTTTAAACCAATTAATGGCAGATGTAGAAGGCAAAACAGAACAAAATGTGTTAACTCAATTAGCCATTCGTTCGATGGCAAAAGCAGTGTACACTACTAAAAAAACGAGCCATTACGGATTAGCTTTTGATTATTATACACACTTTACATCGCCTATTCGTAGGTATCCAGATGTAATGGCACATAGGTTATTGCAACATTACTTAGATGGTAAATCAACCGTAGATCCAGAAATTTATGAGAAGATGTGTTTACATTCTTCGCAAATGGAAAAACGAGCATCAGATGCCGAACGTTTATTTACTAAATACAAACAAGCAGAATACCTTTCAGAACAAGTTGGCGAAACATTTGTTGGTATAATTTCTGGTGTAACAGAGTGGGGAATATACGTGGAGATTGTAGAAAATAAATGCGAAGGCATGATTAGGTTGAGAGATATTAACGACGATTTTTATGTGTTAGACCCTGAGAATTACAGCATCGTAGGGCAGAGGTTTAAACGTAAATACCAATTAGGTGATGAGGTAAATATTAAAGTAAAAAAAGTAGAATTAACTAAAAAACAAATCGACTTTGAATTGATTACGAATGAAGAACCTCTGAACTTTCAGAGAAAAGAAAAATCAACAAAAAGTAGTACCTATAAGAAGAGAAGATAATACAATGCAAAAAATAATTGAACTGCAGGAACTCGTAAACAAAAAGATTGTAAGCAATACCTATTCTAAATTCCCTCAAGAATTGTATGATCCATTAGATTACATCATGTCATTGGGTGGAAAGCGTTTGAGGCCAGTATTGGTTTTGCTAGCTCACCATTTATATTCTGATAAACACGAAGAAGCATTGGATGCAGCGCTTGCAGTAGAAACATTTCATAATTTCAGTTTAATACACGACGATATTATGGACGATGCACCTATTAGAAGAGGTAAGCCAACCGTGCACGAGAAATGGAACCATAATACAGCCATCCTTTCTGGAGATGTAATGTTGGTTAAAGCATACGAGTTATTAGTTAATTATCCTTCAGAGATTCTTCCATCACTCATAAAATTATTCAACAAAACCGCTACCGAAGTTTGCGAAGGGCAGCAAATAGACATGATGTTTGAGAAACAAGCAAATGTTAGGGAAGACGAATACTTGAAAATGATAGAGCTTAAAACAGCGGTTCTATTAGCTTGCAGTTTAGAAATGGGAGCATTAATTGCAGGTGCGCCCAAAGTAGAAGCAGAACGCCTGTATGAGTTTGGAAGGCTTATGGGAATTGCCTTTCAGTTACAAGACGATTATTTAGATGTATATGCAAACCCTGAAAAATTTGGCAAACAAGTAGGCGGGGATATAATTGCGAATAAAAAAACATTTTTATGGATTGAAGCGCATCGTTTAGCAAACCCCGAACAATTAAAAATATTGAAACACTGGGAAAACATTTCTGTATTTAAAGCAGAAGAGAAAGTGGCCGCTATTACCGGTATTTATAATGATTTAGAAATCCCGAAACTTACTCAAGAAATTATAAATAATTATGCAAATAAAGCCTTCGAGATCTTAGCAACTATTAATGCTAACGAGCAAGCGAAGGCTTTATTAGTTAAATTATCAGAAGATTTATTGGTTAGGGAAACCTAACGAAATTTTATTTTTCGCAAACTTCTTTAAGTTTATTCAATGCTAAGGGCCACATGTCTTCAAAATATGATTTAAATTCTTGGTTAGAATCTATGTCAATTTGTAAAACAGTTTGACCATCTATTGCTTTAAAGGTATAATTTTCTAAAAGGCCTGCCCAGGTTTTATTTAAGTCTTCAACACCTTTTGAAATTTCACCTAAATGTTCAATACTTATAAATTCGTTTTTTATATTTTCTTTAATTCTACTAACCATTCCACCTTCATTACCCTCCGCATCTGTACCCACAAATAGTATTTTCGAACCTTTTTCCCAAGTACCTCGGTAAAAAGAAGTTTCGTTAAATATAGATGTCCAAGCTCTATAAGTATCGTCGGCAATCATTGTATTATATACAAAATCTACTTCTTTGTTGATAGTAATTTTATAATGTAAGGTTTCTACTCGCTGACTTTCTTCAGTATAGTTTTTGAAATTGGTTAAAATAGCTTGCCAACCCATTTCCTGTAATTCCAAGGTGTTTTCAGATTCTGGTTCAAAGCGTTCAATTAATTCAACATTATCACCATTATTGATAAATTGAATACTTACTTTTCTATCATCTTCTAAGGTGTATTCTATAAGTTCTTTTTCTATTACATTGGTATACGTTCCACCAAAATCAAAACTCACAGAGCCATCTCTTGCAGCCATCGTAAACGTAAATTTCCCGCCTGTTTTTACATCATTCACTGCCTTTGGTGTATGCCAATCTTCACTCGCATTATTCCACTGCGTAATGTGGTTCGGATTGGTCCACATTCTCCAAACTGTTACTATCGGTTGATTTACAATGGTACTTACTGTTATAAATCCTGAATCTAAAGTTGTCATATATTTAGAGTTTTTTATATTGAATAGGTAAATATACAAATAAATAGCGCAATCATTCGGTTGCTAGTAACATTTTTTTCGCTTTATATTCTGAATAGTTCCAAGATCTCCAATCTATATTTTCATCTGTTTTTAAAAATTCAGTTTTTCTTTTTTGTATACTATTTACATACTCTTCAGGACTTAAATAAACCGTATCAAAACGATATAATACTTGTTGTTGTTGCTTTATAGATGTTAGTTCATTTAGAGGCATGTCTAAATACGGCAGTGCTTTGTCGCCCAATGTTTGCATATAATCTAAATGTAAAAAGGCTTTATTGGCATTTCTGAAATTATACTTTGCAATTAGTACATCCCAATTAAATAAACTAAAGGATAATAAAATAAATAATATACTATAAG
>JAGVEE010000305.1 GCA_020058405.1 Sphingobacteriales bacterium | reverse complement strand
GGTACTGCAAACAAAATTGAAGAATTAACTACTAAAGGCACTAACGGATTTTTCAGATTAGGTGCTAATGTTGTTGCTGGTGCTGATTATTACATTACTAACAAAATCTACATGGGAGTAGAAGTTGGTTATGGTTTACAATTAGTAAATTCTGCAACAATTAAAACTGAAACTAGTGTTTCTGGAGCTCCATCTATTGATGATCAAAAGCCAGGAAGTACATTTAACTTCGGTCCAAACTTTAACGGTGCATTCCGTTTAGGTTATGCGTTCTAAAAAACAAACAAAATATGAAAGCAAATAAAAGCTTTATGCAAATGCTCCTAGTTGGGGCATTTGCATTTTTTACATTTACCTTATCATCGTGTTCTAAGCAAGATTTTGATGGCGTTACTGCTAAATCAACTGAGTCTGCACAAACACAAGTTTTGAAAAAAGTAAAGTCTTTAAAGTATAACTTCAAAACCGCTAACGGTGCTACAAGCATTACTAGTGATGGTGGTGGTGTTAACTTTAGCTCTGGAGACAAAGCAGTTACTTTCTCTGGCAACAATGGCTCTACTTCATTTGCAAACGATCAAGGTTCAAGTAATTTCTCTAATGGAGAAGGTTCAAACACTTATAGCTCTGGTGAGCCTACAAACTCTTTTGAGTTAAAAGGTACATTATCTGCTGGCGGTGGTAGCATGACAGTTGCTGGTAAGAGTATTAACTTAGATTATATTTTTTGTGCAGATGCTGCAGATATGTTTGGAGAAATTTCTGGATTTGAAGGAGAAGATTTCAATTTAGTAATTGGTATCGCAGGTGATTTTGCAGATCCTGAAAATGCTCGTTTAAATTACATGGTATTTATGATTACAGTTGGCGATGGTTCATCTGGAAGTTATAAACTTGATTTAGATTTATTAGGGGAAGAAGTTCCTACTGGTAAATTTGGAATAATTGAAGTAATTGATTTTTCTAATCTTAAACAAGATGGTTCTTTAGAAAACTTTGAAGATGCATTGATTTATGTGTCTACTAAAGGTAGTTTAAATGCATCATCAGGTTCTTACGCTTTCTCTTCGGTAGATATGGCAGAATTAGCATTCGACCAAGATGGTGAACTTGATTTAGGTAAAAAAGTAAAAGGTAGTGGAAATCTACTTTGTCAATAAGATACTATTCGTATTCTTTTGATAAAACCTTCTGGCAAAACCCAGAAGGTTTTTTTATTTCGTATATTTGTAGCCCCATGGCAGAAAACATCAGCATAAAAAATAAGAAGGCTTATTTCGAATATCATATTTTAGATAAATATGTTGCTGGAATTGAATTGCTCGGTACCGAAATAAAATCGATACGTGCCGGCAAAGCGAACTTAAGCGATGGCTTTTGCACTTTTGTAGGCAACGAATTATTTGCATTCAACATTCACATCTCCGAATACAGCATGGGTTCGTTCTACAATCACGAACCTAAACGTAATCGCAAGTTATTACTCAACAAAAAAGAATTACGTAAGCTTCAACAAAAATCACAAGACAAAGGAACAACCATCGTACCCTTGCAAATTTTCTTTACCGATCGTGGTTTTGCAAAAATGGAAATAGCCTTGGCTCAAGGTAAAAAACTACATGATAAACGCGACACGATGAAAGAACGCGACGCAAAGATTGAACTCGGTAGAGCAAATCTTCGATAATTCGAAACTTCGATAATTCGACTATTCGAAATTTCGAAATTTCGAATAGTCGAATAGTCGAATTATCGTGCAATTAACACCGGTATTTTCACCCTGTGTCGTAATGAATCGAGTGTAGATCCTAGTAACAAATCTTTTATACCTTTGTGCCCGTGTGCTGCTATTACAATTAAATCTACTTGTTCTGTTGTAGCAATGTCGGCAATTGCTTTTGCAGGGTTTCCGTAACCAATAATAGATTCTGTTTTGAAGTTATTTTTCTTCAATTCTGTTACAAATAATTCTAACTCTTCTTTATCAGTTCTGGTTTCCTGATCGTCGGATTGTTTACCAGAATACCTAGCCGCTACCGTTTCAACCACATGCACCAACACATACGTTGCAGCATTCCCCCCTATTTGTAAGGCTTGATTAATAGCAATTTTATCAAAAGAACTAAAGTCAATAGGAATTAAAATACGCTCTGCCTTCTTTGGTAAATCTATTTCGAAGGTATTAAAACCTGCGTGAGGTAAAACCAATGGTCGCATGTTTTTGCTAATCCATGGTTGTAAAATAATATAGCCCAACAAGAATGCAAAAAAAGCAATTATTGGCAATACGAAATAATAAATTAACCATGTACTTTCTGCTGTTTTTATCCAATCACTTAAATACTCATACACTAGTTTTATATTTAAACTGATGATGATAATAGCACTCAGCCATGCTAAAATTTTTAACCAATTTTTAATCACAAATTTCTCCATTTGTTTTTTATCAGAAGTAAAATGTATTAATGGAATAATCGCAAAACCTAATTGTAAACTAAGTACTACTTGACTTAATATTAACAATGCTCCCAATTTTTCTTCACCAAAATATAGGATGGTTATAAATGCCGGAGTAACTGCAATTAAACGTGTTATTAATCTTCGTAACCAAGGTCTTATTCTTAAATTCAAATACCCTTCCATAACTATTTGCCCCGCCAGAGTACCTGTAATGGTTGAACTTTGTCCGGCACAAATAAGCGCTATAGCAAAAAGTGTAGGTGCTAAATTTCCGAATATATCTGATAATAGTCTGTGCGCATCTTGTATTTCGGCAACCTGAAATAACCCATTTTTATAAAAAGCTGTGGCTGCTAAAATTAAAATGGAAGCATTTACAAAAAAGGCCAGATTTAAAGCAATTGTAGAGTCTATAAAATTATATTTCAATGCATCTTTAATGCCGCTATATGTTTTATTGATAGAGCGTGTTTGTACTAATGATGAATGTAAATACAAATTATGTGGCATTACCGTGGCACCAATGATACCAATGGCAATATACAGTGCACTTCCATCTAATTTAGTAGGTATAAAACCTGTTATTACTTCAGAAATTTTAGGTTGCGAAATAAAAAGCTCCATCAAAAATGAAACACCAATTACAAATATTAAAGAGATAATAAACCGCTCTAAAATTTTAATTCCTCTGTTCATCAGAAATAATAAAAGCAACGTATCAAATACCGTAATACAAATACCAAAAAGTAATGGGATGCCAAATAATAGTTGCAAGCCAATGGCCATACCTATTATTTCTGCAAGATCGCATGCAGCTATGGCAAGCTC
>JAGVEE010000065.1 GCA_020058405.1 Sphingobacteriales bacterium | reverse complement strand
TTAGCGTATGCAAAAAAAGTGGGCAAGCCTGTATTCCTTGATTTTACAGGGCACAGCTGTACTAACTGCAGAAAAATGGAAAATGCTGTTTGGCCAGATCCAGAAGTGTTGCGCAGGTTAAAAAATGATTTTGTAGTAATATCATTATATGTTGATGACCGCACAGAACTCGCAGAATCAGAAAAATATGTATCTACTTATACTGGCAAAAAAGTAAAAACCATTGGAAATAGAAATGTGGATTTACAAGTTTCTAAATTCAATAGCAATGCACAACCATTGTATGTAATTGTAGATGCAGATGGCAAAGCGCTAACTAGAACTTTTGGGTATAAAGAAGACATTCCGGGGTATGTAGAGTTCTTGGATAGCTGGAAGAAATGATAGACCGACAATCCGATAGACCGAAAGGCCGTTAACTAGAAAAAACGAAAGGCAGAAAAACCGATAATTTAGACTTCGGAATTTCTGCCTTTCGGATTTTCGGTCTTTCGGTTTATCGGCCTTTCGGCCTTATGCAATAACAATCAGTTTCTCTGGCAATACCGTAACTTTAAACGGCACGCTGCCTTTAATTTCACCGTCGATTGTTAAGGCTTGGTTATATTCTGATTCTACATGTATACTTTTTACTTGTCGGTATTCCAAATATTTTGAATGGATGTGTTTACCCGAATAAATTTTGGGAAATAGTTTTAGCAAATTGCTGAGTGCAGTTTTGCGAACTAATAATACATCTAACAAGCCATCTTGAAGATCTGCCATTGGAGCCATTTTCATTCCTTTACCTGTATGTTTGGTGTTCAGAATTAAAATAAAAGAAAACTCTTCATTGTATTTTATATCATCAAGTTCCACTTTTAATCGAGCAGATGGATTGCCAAGCATTTGAAAAAATGCAGACACGGTATACCTCGGCGGGCCAAGCCAACGAAGCTCTTCAGCTAATCTGCTAATATCATTTATTAATCCCCAACCAATCATGTTAAATGAAATGTACGAATGGTTATCCATTTCAATTTTCATTAAATCGATGGACATGGTTCTAAACTGGCGTAACCTATCGCTTGCTTTTTGGTAGGTAAGCGAATTAAAATCGTGGTTAAAGGCATTGCCGCTTCCAGCTGGGAATAGCAAAATCGGTAAATCTAAACGGTTGTTAATGTGTAATGCATTTACTACATCGTGCATGGTACCATCGCCACCAAGCACTAATACAGCATCTATATCGGTTAATATAATTTGATCTATAAAGCGAGAAAAGTAACCTGCACTTTTGCTTTCTAACACAATAAACACATCGTCTTTAAAGTCTTTTCGCAAAGCCGAAAGCATTTTTTGTGCTTTATGTGTACCCGACAAAGGGTTTAGGGTGCATAAATATTTTTTACTCATTCATAAGGGATTTAATACAATATAGTAAAAAGGATTCTTAAATTTGACAAACGCAACCGAATATTTACAGATGAATTCTATTAAGAAGCAATTTGAAGAAGCACAAACAGTGCTCGAAACCTTTATAAAAAACGAGGAAAATTTTAGCAAGATTGAGCACGCGGGGATAGTGATGTGCGAGGCAATACGTGCCGGAAATAAAATAATTTCTTGTGGTAACGGAGGTTCTATGAGCGATGCGATGCATTTTGCGGAGGAGTTGAGCGGTAGGTATAGAGGAGATCGTAAATCTATTGCAGCCATTTCTATTTCAGATCCTACTCACATTACTTGTGTAGGTAACGATTATGGTTTTGATTTTATTTTTTCGAGGTTTGTGGAAGGAGTAGGAAATGCAGGAGATGTATTGCTTGCAATAAGTACCTCTGGTAATTCTAAAAATGTAATAGAGGCCGCAAAAGCAGCAAAAGCAAAAGGCATGAAAGTAGTAGCGCTTACAGGTAAAGATGGTGGAGCTTTGGCTCAACTTTGTGATGTAGAAATTAGAGCACCACATGCTAACTTTGCAGATCGTGCACAAGAAATACACATCAAAATAATACATACCTTAATTGGATACATTGAAGAAAATGCTATCTAATATTTTTTTATACTGATAATTAAACATGCTTAGTTTTTTCTTAAAACCCAACAGAATTTTAGCCGGCGCATTACTCTTAATTGTTTGCTCACTATTCATTATTCCTATACACGCAATTGATAAACATATTATCTCTATATTATTTACCATCTATTGTTTCATCGCTTATTTCAGAGTGAAAAAAAATGGAGTAGAATTGTATTCGGAGCGAGTAACACAAAACAAGGGATTGTTATTTGTGAGTTTACTATGGATATTAAGTTTGTTGATGATTGAAACAAATGTTAAAATAGATTGGTATGAAAACAGTGCTGTTACCAGAAATGTATTAAGCGGCATTGGTATTATATATGCAAGTTTGTTTTTTTATAGAGTTTTTTGGAAGAGATAGTTACCAAAATTCTAATTCCCTGATAATTTACATCCCATTAGCTAATTAGCTAATTATCACATTAGCTAATTAACTTGCCAAGTATCTCTGTCTAAACTCCTGTAATTTATAGCTTCCGCAAGGTGTTCTAGTTCTATGTTTGTTGATTTTTCTAA
>JAGVEE010000157.1 GCA_020058405.1 Sphingobacteriales bacterium | reverse complement strand
TTTCGGAATGAACGTAGCGATGAACAAAAAAGGATACGAAGATTTTGAAAGTGTATTAAATAACGGAATGCGTGCTTTAAGTCCAGAAGCATTTGAAATTGCAGCGGAAGAAACATCAGCATTAATTTTAGATACTAGAGATAACGGAGTATTTGCAAAAGCATTTGTGCCACAATCAATAAACATTGGTCTTAACGGAGATTTTGCTCCTTGGGTAGGTGCTTTAATAGTAGATGTTAAGCAACCATTATTATTAATTACAGAACCAGGTAAAGAAGAAGAAGCGGTTACAAGATTAGCACGTGTTGGATTCGATAATCAAATAGGACATTTAGCTGGTGGTGTAGAAGCATGGATACAAAGCGGTAGAGAAGTTGATTCTGTAAAAAGAATTACTGCCGATGAATTTGCTGCACAAGTAACAATAGGTGAAAGTAAAGTAGTTGATATCCGTAAAGAGTCTGAATACGAAGCTGAGCACATTGATGAAGCATACAGCAAACCGTTAGCATATATTAACGAGTGGATAAAAGACATTAACCCGAATGAACATTTCTTTATGCATTGCGCAGGTGGTTATAGAAGTATGATGGCTGCAAGTATTTTGCAAGCTAGAGGATATCGTAACTTCTCTGAAGTAGAAGGTGGTTTCAATAAAATTGCTGAAACAACTGTACCTCGTACAGATTTCGTTTGCCAAAGTAAAGTATTAAAGTCATAGTGCTAAAAAAGAATAAAATTGGAAAGTACAGAAATGAACTACATGCCAAGAATTGGCGATTTAGCTCCAGATTTTGAAACATTAACTACCACAGGTAAGCTTAGCTTATCTGAGTATGGTAAAGATAGTTGGGTTATACTTTTTTCGCATCCAGCAGATTTTACGCCGGTGTGTACAACAGAAATGACAGGCTTTGCACTAGAGAAAGATTTTTTTGCAGCAAATAATACAAAGTTATTAGGACTAAGTATAGACAGCATACATGCACACATTGCATGGGTAAATGCAGTGTATGAAAAAACTGGAGTTTTGTTTGAGTTTCCTATAATTGCCGACATTGATATGAAGATTTCGAAATTATACGGAATGCTACAACCAAGTGAAAGCGAAACAGCAGCGGTAAGAGCGGTATTTATTATAGATCCGAACAGAAAGGTACGTTTACTTATGTACTACCCATTAAACGTGGGCAGAAACATGGAAGAAATAAAACGTGCATTAATTGCATTACAAACTTCGGATGCTAACTCATGCGCAATGCCATTAAACTGGAAAGCTGGAGAGAAAGTAATTGTGCCTGCCCCTAAAACTGTGGATACGTTATTAGAGAGAAAAGCAAGTGATTTAGAAATGGTGGATTGGTATTTAGCAAAAAGAAACTTATAAAAAATATGGAAAACTTAATAAAAAACGGAGCTTTCTTAGTAGATGTAAGAACTCCAGCAGAATGGGCCGAAGGACATGTAAACAATTCGGTAAACATTCCTTTAGATACTGTAGAAAGTAACATCGACTTATTTAAAGGTAAAGATCAAGTAATTGTATTTTGCAGAAGTGGAAACAGAAGCGGACAAGCAAAGGCAATTTTAGAGCAACATGGTATTGCGAATGTAACCAACGGTGGTACATGGCAAGACATCAAACAATACATTGATTAATAATTAGATTTTTATGGACCATTTGAAAATTTTAATACCCACAGACTTTAGTGTTCAATCAGATTATGCCTATTTAATGGTAAAGAAAATTGAAGAAAAAGTTGATACAGAAATTCATTTTTTACATGTTATGAACGTACCTAGTACGGTAACGATGGATAAAGATGGAAATGTACAAACCTGTGGAGAAATTGATGTTCAGTATGTATTAAGTCAGAAAAACATTGCAGAAAATAAACTATCAAGTTTAAAAGCTCAGTATGGAAATAAAATACATACACACATTGTGTTTGGTAAAGTTACCGATCAAATAATTTCGTTTTCTGCAGAGCATTCCTTCGATTTAATTGTAATGGGAACTAAAGGAGCATCGGGTATTAAAGAAAAAGTATCGGGTTCCGAAACTCAAATGGTTGCCAGAAAATCTAACATCCCATTACTTTCTTTAATGTGCGATAGATCTGATTTGGTTATTAAGAATATATTGTTTGTACACGATTTTAAAAATAATACTGAACAATACGATCTATCGCTCTTAAGAAAGTTTATAAAGTATTTTGATACAAAAGTTCATCAGTTACATATTCTAAATAGTACTAATGAGCTTGAGTCGAGAATGATCTTAGATCAGATGGATGCTCATGCAAAATTGAACGGTATTTTAAACTACTCTAATCATTTATTAAATGATTTTGATATAGAAAACGGGGTAGTACATTTTAATCAAATGCATGAGGTTGACATGGTATGCATAGGCACACATGGCAAGGGAGGCTTGTTTTATTCGAGCGTAACCGAAAAATTAATTAATCATTTATACAAACCGATAATTTCTTTTCAAATAAAATAACATAAAAATATGCCCGAATTTTTAACTAATACTTGGCCTTGGT
>JAGVEE010000369.1 GCA_020058405.1 Sphingobacteriales bacterium | reverse complement strand
CTGGTAACCGATATTGCTATAGTTGAATAAAAAATGTGGCTCGTGTAAAATGATGCTGTTCAAATACGATATAGAATCAGGGGTTTGCTGCTCATCTACACGTGCATCTAAATCGAAATGCGAATCGAGCACCACCATGTCTACTTTCTTATCTAAATTCTCATAGGCCCAATATTGAGCATAGGTTAAATCGTGCCCACCACCAACTATAATCGGCACAATGTTGAGTTTCATCAATTCATGACAAACATTTTTCAATGCTACATGGGTATCTCGCACGGTATTGCCTGGCAAAATATTACCCAAATCAACCATCTTCAAATTAAAATTGCCCACATTTAGTTGGTACAATGCCTTACGAACTTTATCTGGCCCTTGAGCAGTTCCTTCATTCTGTACAGCTTTACGATCTTCTAAAACTCCAATAAAAGCAAGGTTTACCTCAGTAAGATCTGGAAATTGACGGGTATATTTCTCAATCTGAAAACCAATTTGGCTCTCGTAATAGGATTCTGCAAGGATGCCTTCATCGGGTGTTAAGGCTTGTAAAAAATCTTCTAGCATATAATTTATTTCTATACAAACTTATGAATTGATAAGAAATAAAATTCGGCATATTTTCCACATATTTGCAATATGGTTTTTGTTACAGGTGCCACAGGCTTTTTAGGCTCGTATGTATGTTTATATTTAATAGAAAAAGGATATAAGATAAAAGCCTCTAAACGTGCCCATTCAACTATTCCAAGCTTCTTAGAAAAGCATGCCAATGCTATAGAATGGCTCGACATAGATTTGCATGATTTTTTTGAGGTACAAGATGCACTAGAAAATTGCGAAGCTGTTTTCCATTGTGCTGCCATGGTTTCTTTTAATGAAGATGATAAAAAACTCCTCTGGAAAGCAAACGTAGATATTACCCATAATTTAGTAAACGTTTGTCTTGAACATCCGAACATTCATTTCATACACGTAAGTTCTATTGCTGCTGTTGGCGATGCGAAACCAGGTGCTCAAATAGATGAAAATTGCAGATGGGTACATAAAAAAACATCTTCCGATTATGCTATTACAAAATTTGAAGCAGAGCGCGAAGTGTGGCGCGGAATACACGAAGGATTAAACGCAGTAATTGTAAACCCTTCTGTAATTTTGGGATATGATGAACGTGAATTAGGTAGCATGAAATTTATTCATCAACAAAAAAATGGATTAAAATTTTATACTTCCGGATGTACTGGTTTTGTAGATGTAAACGATGTTGCCAACTGCATGATTACCTTGTTTGAACAAAAAATAACAGGGCAGCGTTTTATATTAAATGCTGAAAATAAATCATACAAAGAACTTTTCGATTTAATCGCTAAAAAGTTAAATACAAAGGCTCCAAGCATCCTCATTAAAAAATCTGTATTGATGTTTATCGTTAGAATTCTTCATATTTTCAACTCAAAACATCCATTAAACAAATACACTGTTAGAGCTGCATACCACAAATCTTATTACTCAAATCATAAGATTTTAGAAGCTATTCCACTTACTTTTACTTCGGTAGAAAAAAGCATCGAAAATATGCTAACTAAAAAATTATCCTAAATTTGTAAACAAGCCAACCTATATTCAACCTAATAAAATTAATATGGAACTAAGTCAGGATATACTTGATAGAATACAGAAACTAAAAGAGAAGTATGATAACATGGGCCAAGACCTGGTATCTTATCTGGATGGTTTATTGTATTCTGAATATTTAACGTATTGGGATTACATTCATTTAGATACGTTGTTGAGTTTACAAAATCCTCGTACCGCATTTCCTGATGAAAATATTTTCATTATGTACCATCAGGTTACCGAATTATATTTCAAAATGATATTGAGTGAGTGCGAACAGATGTGTGCAAAGGTTGATATTACTGAAAAGTTTTT
This sequence comes from Sphingobacteriales bacterium, assembly GCA_020058405.1. GTDB lineage: Bacteria > Bacteroidota > Bacteroidia > Sphingobacteriales > Sphingobacteriaceae > CAJBVG01. The sequence continues at coordinate 5,898 of JAGVEE010000369.1, read as the reverse complement.
TTTAGACAGAATGACTCGTGTAAATCGTTATTTCGAATTACTCACCGGTTCGTTTGATGTAATGGTAGATGGCATGGAGAAGGAGCAGTTTCTGAAATACAGAATGGCTTTATTACCTGCAAGCGGATTTCAATCTGCACAATACAGAATGATTGAAATTTATGCAACTGATTTTATCAATTTAGTTGATAAAGATGTTCGCGAAGATTTTAAGAAAGAAAAATTTGATGCCGATAAATATTTGGCAAACATTTATTGGAAACACGGTGCAACCGAATTAAGCACGGGTAAAAAAACACTTACCTTAATTCAGTTCGAAGAAAAATACTTAAGCACCTTTTCTAAATTAGCAACAGATAGATTCGAAAATAATTTATACAGCGTTTATAAAAAACTGAACAGCACTTCGCCAGAAATTAAGGAAGCGATGCGTAAATTCGATATCAGTGTAAACGTAAATTGGCCATTGGTACATTACAAATCGGCGGTGCGTTATTTACACAAAGACCCTTCAGATATTAAGGCTACAGGTGGAACCAATTGGCAAAAATATTTACCTCCACGTTTCCAAAAACGCATTTTTTACCCAGAACTTTGGACCAATCAAGAAACCGAAGAATGGGGTAAAGGTTGGGTCGAAAACATCTTAAAGGATTTAAAATAGGCTTCTATTAACAAGCAGATTTTCTTATCTTTATATTCTAGCCCAATTTAAAATGAGCAGCGGACAAAAAGGTTTTTCAGAAATTGCGAAACAAGCAATGTTAATGCCGCAAGAGGCATTAATGGCAATTAAAAACAGAAAGCACAATTTAAATATTGGCATTCCTAAAGAAACTACTTTCCAAGAAAACAGAATTGCCTTAACCCCTTTATCGGTTGGTTTATTAGTAAACAACGGTCATGAAGTGCACATAGAAACCGGTGCGGGCAATGCAGCTAAATTCCCAGATAAAGATTATGCCGAAGAAGGCGGACAAATTGCATACGATGCCAAGAAAATTTGGGAGTCGGATGTAATTATAAAAGTAGAACCCCCAACTATTGAAGAAATAAATATGATGCGTGGCGGACAAACCTTAATTTCTGGTTTGCAAGTTTCGACCTTAAAAGCAGATTACTTAAAACTCTTAGTACAAAAAAATATTACCGCAGTTGCTTACGAATATTTACGCGACGAAGGAGAGATCCTTACAGTAGTACGCTCTATGAGTGAAATTGTAGGAACCGCTTCTATACACATTGCATCCGAATTATTATGCACACACAACGGTAAAGGATTATTACTGGGTGGTGTTACAGGAATTCCTCCAACAGAAATTGTAATTATTGGTGCAGGTACTGTAGGCGAATATGCTGCACGCACAGCCTTGGCCTTGGGTGCAGATGTAAAAGTGTTCGACAATTCTGTGTACCATTTGCGCCGATTACAAAACAATATAGGAAGTAGAATTTTTACTTCAGTTTTGCAACCAGTGGTTTTACAAAAGGCATTATCTAAATGTGATGTTGCTATTGGCGCCATGCGTGCAAAAGAAGGCCGCAGCCCATGCATTGTTTCAGAAGATATGGTGAGCAGAATGAAAGCAGATTCGATTATTATTGATGTGAGCATCGATCAAGGTGGATGCTTCGAAACATCACACGTAACGAATCATACCAATCCTGTTTTTAAACATCACGATGTAATACATTATTGTGTTCCAAACATTGCATCGCGAGTGGCACGTACTGCATCTTATGCTTTAACTAATATTTTTACACCCATCTTACTAGAACTTGGTGAAGCAGGAGGTATGAAAAATTATTTGTGGAGCAATGCAGGTATTCGCAGCGGAGTATACATGTACAACGGACACATCACTAATAAATATTTATCAAACCAATATAAGCTACCGTTTAAAGATTTAGATTTATTGGTAGCGGCACAACAGTAACCAATGTGCAAATACGTAAATGCGTAAATGTGCAAATTTTAAATGTGCAAATGGGTAAATATGCAAATGTGCAAATTGGTGGTTACCTATGTGCTATTTGCATGTTACAATTTTGCAATTAGTAAGTTCCATTTGCACATTTTCGTATTTACGTATTTACACATTTATTTTCGTGATGTTGCTATTATTTTGCCAAGGATTCTTTTAATGTTTATTAATTCTTCCATTAGTTCCTGTGATTCTTCCAATTCAAAATTTTCGATAATTAGTATTAACCAATACTTTGTTTCCTCTGCTTCTTTATCAGCGATTTTTAATTTATGAATAAAATCCCTTTTGCTTTCTGCCGACTGTGCTTCGTGAATATTTGCCCCGATTGATGTTCCTGATTTAAATAACTGTCGAGCTAAATCAAACTCTTTGATGTCTTTCAACTTTCTCGTAAAACCGATTATCCTACCCGAAAAAGATATTGATTTTATTAGTATAATATTCTCCCGCTCCATAATCCCATGCACAATTTAAATGATTTATATTTAATATTAAACTTAGCAAATAATTTAATAATTTGCAAAATACAAAGATGCAAATAGCACCTCAGTGGCTTCCATTTGCACATTTGCACATTTAAGTATTTGCACATTTATGAAATACACCTCTATAAAATCTGATTTGTTTATCGAAAACAGAAAACGTTTCAATGAAAAGTTAAAGCCAAAAGCAATGGCTATTATTCATTCTAATGATGAGTTTCCGCGTAGTGGCGATCAGAATTATACCTTCCACCAAAACCCAGATTTGTTTTGGTTAACGGGTATCGATCAAGAAGAAAGTATATTTATTTCTTTTCCAGATTCACCCATACCTGCATACAGAGAAGTGTTGTTTTTGAAAAAAACTAACGAACACATTGCTATTTGGGAAGGTCATAAATACACCAAAGAAGAAGCCTTTCAAACATCGGGCCTACGCTCTATATTTTGGTTAGATGATTATAAAAATATATTTCCAATGCTCATGCATCATTGCGAGTATGTATACATCAACAGTAATGAAAACGATAGGTACGTACATATCAATCAATATAGAGACATCCGTTTTGCAAAACAATTAATGGAGCAATATCCTATGCATAAGTACGAACGTGCTGCTCCAATATTTAGAGAATTGCGTGCAGTAAAATCTACTTATGAAATTGAATTATTGCAAACTGCATGCGATATTACCGAGAAAGCATTTCGCAGAATATTGGGGTTTGTAAAACCAGGTGTGACAGAATACGAAATTGAAGCAGAAATTATTCACGAATTTATTCGAAACCGTGCTACAGGTCATGCTTACAATCCAATTATTGCATCGGGGCCGAGTGCTATTGTGTTGCACTATAATGAAAACAATAGAGCATGTAATAATGGAGATGTAATTTTGTTAGACTTTGGTGCAGAGTATGCGAACTACAATGCAGATTTATCGAGATCTATTCCTGTGAATGGGAAGTTTACATCGCGACAAAAAGATGTTTACAATGCAGTGTTACGTGTAATGAAAGCAGCTACAAATATGTTGGTAGAGGGAACCATTTTAGATGAGTACCACAAAGAAGTGGGTAAACTTATGGAGTCGGAATTAATTGGGTTAAAATTAATAGACAAGCACGATGTAAGCAAACAAAATGCTGATGTGCCTTTGTATAAAAAATATTTCATGCATGGCACCTCACATTTCTTAGGCTTAGACGTACACGATATTGGCAACCGTTACGAAAAAATGAAAGCCGGCATGGTGTTCACCTGCGAGCCAGGCATTTATATTCCGGAAGAAGGTTTAGGAATTCGATTAGAAAACGATATCCTCATTACTAAAAATGGCAACATCGATTTAATGGCGAACATTCCGATAGAAGTAGAAGAGATTGAAGAGTTAATGAAATAATAAATCGTTCAGGCGAGAAGCGCTAATTAAGAATTAATTTCTTGCAGGTTGAATATAATATGAATTTATGTTCATTTTTATTTATTTAAATGCAAATTATTCCAAATTGGAATAATTTTATTCCGAATAGAGGTTGTAGATGCAAAATAATTTTATTTCGTTTGTAAAGTTATTACAAACATAGATGTATAAGTTAGTTGCGCAAATCATATTATTAATATTTTCATTAAAAGTCTATTCTCAAAATAGGACAGCTATTAAACAATTTCCTTTATCAAATACTACCATAGAGAACCCAGCTATAAATATTCAAAATAAAAACAAGTCTATTCCTTCAAATGGGATTCAGCATTACGAAGAAGATTTAAGAAAAGAGAGGCAACGACAAAGAGAAACACAAGAAATAATTTCAGAAGCTAAAAAGACTAACATCAATCAAAATAGAAATAGAATTAAATATGAGTTTCCAGTAAACGATTCTTCCTTCGGAATTACATGTTATAAAAAGGCATATCAAGAGCTCGTTACAATGCTTAATAACACACAGAAGCCTTCTCTTAAAAGAGCTGTTTTCATAGTGGAGAATGCCTATGCTGAAAATAACTTGAACTATAACCAATATTCTACACAACTAAACGAACTCTTAGCACTTTGCGAAAAACAACTAAAGCTTAAAAAACTAAGTAAGGAAAATACACTAGCAGTAAACATGACCTTACATCAACTATTTTCAGATACCATTCTGATTACACAGAAATCAGAAAATAAAACTCATTATCCTTTCTCTTATGACTTTGAAGATTATATGGGTAGAAATGACTGGACGAAAATGTTTGTAACAAAGCTTTTAAATACTCGATCAGGTCAGTGCCATTCTTTGCCTTTACTTTATTGCATCCTATCCGATGAATTAAAATCAGGTGCAACCATAGCATATTCTCCTCAACATACCTATGTGAAATTTAAAGACGATAAAGGGCGGTTGTGTAATTTAGAATTAACAAATGGCAAGATTACTTCTGATGCTTGGATACTAGGCTCGGGCTATATTAAATCAGAAGCAATCAAGAATAATATTTACATGCAAGCTTTAACCTCAAAACAACTTATCGCAAGTTGTTTGTTTGATTTAGCACAGGGATACACCATTAAATATGGCTTCGATAAATTCAGTCTTGAATGCTTGAATAAAGTATTAGAATTTCATCCTAACAATATTAATGCATTAATGTGCAAGGCAGATTATTACACCACTTTATTTAATTATGTAGCACAACAATACGGCAGACCAACGCTTGCACAACTTCAAAAAGATCCAAAAGCAATTCAGATTTACACCAAGCGTAATCAATTATATGAGAAGTTAGATAATATTGGTTACTCTGAAATGCCTGCCGAAGCCTATCAAAATTGGTTAAGTTCTGTGAACGACGAAAAGGGTAAACGTGAACACCAACAAAAAACAACCGAATTGTTAAATGAAATTAATGGAAAATAAATGATTCGGAATACTATCTTTTTTATAACAATTCTTATACTTCTTACTGGATGTTACTCTAGTAATAAACACATTCGTTTAATCCGTATGCCAAAGAAAGAAATGGCAACCATTACAAGAAAACCTCCTATTGATAAAAAAGAAAAGGACTCCTTAATAAAAGCAAAGAATGAAATCCCCAAAATAGATACGAGTATTAAATACTACGAAGAAGCATACAAGGAAATGAAAAGTATGCTTAATGGCACACGCTCACTTAGCTTTAAAAGAGCTGTCTTCTTAACTGAAAATGCTTATTGGAATAATGAACTAGATTATGAGCTGTTCTGTAAGCAAATTAAGGATTTGACACTTCTTTGTAATGCCATCATCAGATCGAGAGAGTTACTCTATAACGGTGAAGATAAAGTATCAGTTCAAAAACACGCATCCGTATTTTCATTATTAACTGACACATTAAAGATTGGATATAAAAATGAAGTAATAGATTATCCTCCTTTCACCTATGATTTCGATGATTTTTCAGGTAGT
>JAGVEE010000148.1 GCA_020058405.1 Sphingobacteriales bacterium | reverse complement strand
ATATGTAGACTCAAGCTCTGGGACAGTGGGAACAAATATTGATAAGTTCATGGAATTGGTTAATCTCATCAAAACCGTTAAAGGCAAAATTGATTTAGATGCAAAATACTTATTGCAACAATTGATTGATTATCGTGTTGTTTCAGAAAAACAATCTACTTACACATGGATGCGTCCAACGGGTGCTATTGTTTTAGGAGAAACTTATACTGAAGCAGTAGAATTTTTAACTAATCCTAAGAAACAAGCGCTCATTGAAGATTTACGTGCAGAATTGAAAATTAAGGAATAGACAATAAATAAAAATTTAGCAAACACACTGAAAAGCTATGACGATTCAAGAATTACACCACGAGTTTTATTTACTCTCAAACAAGATAGGCGGTAATGAACGTCGTAGCTTTTCTGTTGCTGAAATAGATTGGCTTTTAAATAAAGCACAGCGTATTATTATTGACCAATATACGGATATGTTTGAACTTAATCAAAAACGTATCCATGACTTAGGCGCATTGCATATCAAACTGCCATTACAGCCAGCTATTGCATGTCGCTTTACTGGTTCAACTATTCAAACGAATAATGGATTATTTAGGATATATGAAGTATATATACCAGCTTTATCTTTGCCTTATTATTCGTTTACGAAAGTATCTGGACGTATAAATAAAGCAAATTGCGTATATAGAGCTATTGGAAGATATATAGACAATGATGATTTTGAAGAAGCCATTAAATCCTCCTTCGATGTTTCAGAAGAGTCTTTTTTCTTTAACATAGGCAGAGCTTCTAATTATGCAGGAAATGTTCCTCTTGTTGAAGATAATAAAAAAGTTTCTATGTATATTTATACGCCTTATATAATAGAGAACAATGAAATCTTTATAGAATATATTAAAGAACCAAAACCAATGAACTATGGAGGATATATATATTTGGATGATATTTTAACTGTACGTCAAGAATGTGAGCTTCCTACTAAGCTTCATAATAAATTAGTAGACATTGCTATTGCTTTAGCCTTTAACACAATGAATGACCAAGCATACGCATTAAAAAAAGATATACTTAATTCGTTAAGTGAATAGTTGTATAATTAACAATATGCCTATTTATATTCGCTTTAAGACACGAAGTAGTTAAATACACACAATTGCCCATATTGATTTAAGGGCGCTTAGATTAAAAATAATAAAACAATACGCTCGAAAGAGCTTAAACTCTTAACCTTATGGCAAACAGAGATATGAAAAGAAAAGTAGAATCATTTGTATTAGCAAAACGTGGTGTTCCAGTTTTGAATACAGTAGCTCCTTATCTTACAACAAACACACACATTAATGGCGCAGCAGGAAATATCGTATTGGCTTCTGGTCAATTAGGTTTCTTTTCTGATACTATGACATTGGCAAACAAATCAGTCATTACAGAAGGCGGCACACCTGATACTTCTTTAGTTGTTCCGCAATTGTCAGTATATCAAGGAACAGATTATTCTGCAAATCCCGGCGATTCAACGTATATGGCACCATTGTGGTATCGTCCATACGAACGCACATCTGCTATTGATGCACGCTATCCAGTAAATGTTTATTTGCAACCATACAAAAAAGCAACATTCTCTACTTGGATTATTAAAAATATTACAGCTATTCCAAGCTCTTCTTTTGGCTTAAAGATTGCTTTCCGTGGTCGTCATGTTCAAGAATTTGCAGGCAATCAAGAAGCATTAGATTTGATGACTGATTATATCACACCATCATTTACATCTGCTCAATTAGCTACGCCCAATCCTGTTTCAGATATTATTAATAATACTGTTTATCAAGTATTGCAAAATAGCCAAGCATTGTCTATGTCTCAGCGCTCACGCGGTGGCATGTTTCCAATCATTGGTTTAGCATTGGATTCTACTGCTACTGGTACAGGTGTCGCACTATCAGCACTTGTTGCAGGTGTGGTATTGCCTGTTGTTACAACTATTGGTGGTCAAACACGTAATATTGTTTTAACGCAAGACCAAATTGATTCAATCTTAGTAGCTACAACCGCAGCAGCATTGCCAGCAACAACACTTGTTAAAGTTGTTGATTTGTCTAATACAGCAGCTTTCCCTGTTGCAGATGCTATGTTGCTTATGGGTCTTGACCGTCAAGAAGCTTTTGTTGATTATGAACCATTGGTAAAAACAAAATTAGAAGTTGGCTTAAACTACGGTTTTGCTTATGGTACAACTTATAATAAGCAATTAAGCTTTGCTACTGAAGCACAAGGCAATGGCAAACAATTCTTTTTGAAGTATCGCATTACTCAAGGTCAACGCAAATATAATCTTGTAACAACAGATAATCCAGTTGTAGATTTCCCTAATATTTTTGATAAAACTGAAACTTATGATTGTATCGTTATTGATCATTCAGTGTCAAACGTTATTGATGCAACGGGAGCTCACATCAACTCACCGCTAAAAGAATTTATTGTATTCCCTACGGCAGTTAAAGGCGTTGAAGGT
>JAGVEE010000130.1 GCA_020058405.1 Sphingobacteriales bacterium | reverse complement strand
GGCAATTCGTGTATTGCATGATCATCTGCAAACGTAAATGTATTGGTGTGCATAGCAAACACTAAGGAGTCGCCAGAAAATTTCAATTCCGATTCAAAATCTCCTCTGTCTGTAAAAATGATTTCTACGTTTTTATCTACGCTTGTAACATCTTTGGTTAAGCCATGCGCCAAGTTCATCATTTCTTTTTTAATAGCTGCAATTTGCATCATCGTATTTCGATGTATGTACTGCTTCATCGAAGAATGTGTCTTCAATTTTTCTACTAATTGTTCGTATTCTGTGGTGCTCATCTTTATGAATTATGAATTACAAATTACGAATTACGAATTACGAGGGATTTTGCATAATTCGTAATTCGTAATTCGTAATTCGTAATTTATTTAATAAGCTCTTGCAAACAACACTCTTTGGCTCGATGGTTTGCCAGTGAGTATGCATTTGCCTTCTTCTAATTTGTTATCTAATGGTATACAACGTATGGTTGCCTTTGTTTGTTCTTTAATTTTCTCTTCTGTTTCTGGTGTGCCATCCCAATGTGCTGATACAAATCCTGCTTTGCCATCTAATATACTCACAAACTCTTCGTACGTATCTGCATTGGTAATGTTTGCCTCTCTAAAATCAAATGCTTTTTTATAAATGGCAGATTGTATTTCATTCAATAAAAGTTCGATTTCAGTTTCAATATTTTCTAATTGATACACTTTCTTTTCTTTGGTATCTCTACGTGCTACTTCAACCGTTCCATTTTCTAAGTCGCGTGGGCCAATAGCAATTCTTACAGGTACACCTTTCAATTCCCACTCTGCAAATTTAAAACCTGGGCGTTGTGTATCTCTGTTATCGTATTTTACACTTATGCCTTTCGCTTTTAACTTTGGCATCAATTCATTCACTTTATTAGTAATAGTTTCAAACGATTCTTCCGAATTATATATTGGAACTATTACCACTTGTATAGGTGCTAACTTTGGTGGAAGCACTAGACCTTCATCATCAGAATGAGCCATAATTAAGGCTCCAATTAAACGGGTAGAAACACCCCAAGAGGTTGCCCAAACAAAATCTTGCTTGCCTTCTTTATTTGTAAATTTTACATCAAATGCTTTTGCAAAATTTTGACCTAAAAAGTGCGAAGTTCCTGCTTGCAAAGCTTTCCCGTCTTGCATCAACGCTTCTATACAATAAGTATCTAAAGCTCCTGCAAAACGCTCGTTTGGCGACTTCATTCCTTTAACTACTGGAAGACCCATCCAATTTTCTGCAAAGTTTGCATATACTTCTAGCATTTGTTTGGTTTCAGCAATGGCTTCTTCTGCACTTGCGTGAGCTGTATGCCCTTCTTGCCATAAAAATTCGGAGGTACGTAAAAACAAACGTGTACGCATTTCCCAACGAACTACGTTAGCCCATTGATTTACCAAAATTGGTAAATCTCGGTATGATTGAATCCAACCTCTGTATGTATTCCAAATAATGGTTTCTGAAGTAGGTCGAACAATTAATTCTTCATCTAATTTCGCATCTGGGTCGACCATAATTCCTCCATTACCATCGTCTTTTAAACGGTAATGAGTAACAACTGCACACTCTTTTGCAAAACCATCTACGTGCGATGCTTCTTTGCTAAAAAAAGATTTCGGTATAAATAAGGGGAAATATGCATTCGAGTGTCCTGTATCTTTAAACATTTGATCTAAGACTTGTTGCATTTTTTCCCAAATAGAATAACCATAGGGTTTAATTACCATACATCCGCGAACATCGGAATGCTCGGCGAGGTCAGCTTTTGTTACCAATTCATTGTACCATGCAGAGTAATCTGTACTTCTGCTCGTAATTCCTTTGCTCATTCTAAATTTGTGGTATTAATATTGTTAAACCTAAGAAGGTGTTTTATCACCAAAATATGACACGAAATAAAGAAATAATTTGATAACAATTGTATATTTTTAAACGTTATACGAATAATTACGTCAAAATTCCATAAAAAGGAGGACATATGAAAAGCATTCTAACCATAATAAGCATTAGTAGTATCTTACTATCATCATGCAGTAGCTATACGATAAACACTTATGGCACAAGCGAAGACGATCTTTATTATTCTAAGAACGACGCTCGCACAAGTACTCCAGTTTACAATGAGGAACTAAAAGTGCAAGACATGAGTAGGGCTAATTCGTCCAATTATTCTGAGCAAGATCAACAAAATACTTCTGGAAACTATTCAACATATACACCATCTAACGATACATACAACAATTCTCAAAACCCAAATTACTCTCAACCAAGTCAAGAGAGTTATGTAGATGAAAATGGGAGAACGGTTGTAAATAACTATTACGGTGATGTGTACGAAGAGGACGGAGGTTATTACAGCACACGCATACAAAGATTCCACAGACCTTACGGAGGTTTTGGATATTACTCACCAGCTTATTGTGGATTTTATAACGACCCTTTTTGGAATTCGGGATGGAATGTAGGGTTTGGTTTCAACAATGGCTTCGGACCGGGTTGGAACTCAGGATGGGGTATCGGTATGGGATGGGGAATGGGATGGGGAAATGGTTTTTACGATCCATTTTTCAATCCTTGGTTTAATCCATATTTCTCACCTTATTACGGATTTGGTGGTTGGGGTAACAATCCTTACAACTGGGGTTACCGCGATGGATATTGGGATGGAAGAAATGATAATGGAAATTGGAACGGTGGTGGTTTTGGAAGAGGCGGTAGTAGAAATACAGTAATTAGAGGTCCTCGCCCATCTCGTGGTGGAACTGTGAGTACAGCTGGTGGTAGAACAGTACCAAGTAGAGAAGCATCACCAAATGCTACTAGCGGAACAGAAAATATCAGGGCTTT
>JAGVEE010000208.1 GCA_020058405.1 Sphingobacteriales bacterium | reverse complement strand
TACACATCAGCAATTCTAATTTGTGTAGAGTCAACTACATATTGAAATCTATAATTCTGACCTTTAATAAGACCGTTAATTTGCAACCAAAATTTTTGCCCGGAAGGACTTTTTTTCATGTAATATTTGGTGTCGAACTCCCAATTATTAAAATCACCGTTTACAAATACAAATTCTTTGAAAGGTGCATGTAATTGTAGTATTACAGAGGTATCGGAAAGGTAATTAATACCATCTTTTGTGCCAATTGGTGCACTAGCAATGCTAGGCGAAGTTCTATATACAGTGTAAATAGTATCGCGGTAAAAATTGCCATTTTTAAATGCCTCAAAAACATACGTATATTTCCCAAGCGAATTCGTATTTGCAGGTTCGGTATAATTCAAAACAGAATCATTAGTTATAGAAGTTATTTCAATGCCATTTTTATATAATTTGAGATTTGCTTTTGAAGAAGAAATGGCTTTTAAATTGAACGCTTGAGTTGTTTTTATTAATTGGGCATTGTTAGTTTCAAACCTAGCTTGAAAAGCACCGTTAGAAATACTTACAAAAATATCTGCGCCGTCTGCTTCTCTTCCAACTATGGAACCACTTTGGTTTCTAAAAACAAAAGCAAGTTTTAATACTTGCTCTCCTACTGGCACACTATAAAATGAATTAATGGTATAAGTTAATGAAAACAGATTATTACCAATATTGGTCATTTTTACTTTTACGTCATCGGTGCTCCAATTACCTTGCACATAACGCCAAGAGCTTGGGGTGGCACTTAAATTGGTAATTACTCCAGTATGTGCATAAACTACTGATTGACCCTGTAGAGCTTTATTTCCTTTAGAGGCATCGTAAATTACAGTAACCTGATCAAATTGAGTAGCAAAAGTGGGGTTAATAGTAACCACTTGAGCCTTTATTTCACAAAAGAGCAATAACAGTGCAAATAGCACGTAAAAACCCTTTTTCAACCTAAATATTAAACCAAACATAAATGCAATTTAACAAAAAATTAAAAGAAAAAATAAGAAAGTGTAAAAATTACACTTTTTAGAATTATTATAGATAGTGTATTTTTTACACTAAAATTTTGAGATACCATATTTATGTACTAATTTGGTTTAAACAAATATTAAAAAATCATTATGAAAAAACTATTACTTATAGTTGTACTAGCAGGTTTAGCGCTAGGAACACAAGCACGTAAGGTAATGTTCCGTGTAGATATGACGGGGCAAACCGTTGGTGCAAATGGCGTACATATGCCAGGTAACTTTAAAGACGTTAACTATGACGGTGTTTTTGAAAACCCAAACATGGTTAACTGGGATGCAGCATCAAATGCATTAACAGATCCAGATGCTGATAACATTTACACGGTAGTATTGGATTTAGCTCCAAGCTTGGTGTACGAATTCAAATTTATTAATGGTAACGATTGGCCATTCGCTGAAAATGCACCTGCAATTTCTCAAGTAGGTGGTGGGAACTCTAACCGTTGGTCTTGGGTAAACTCTACTTCAGGTACAGATACTTTAGTTTTACCCGCTATCAGATTCGGACAATCAGCTCCAGCTGGTATGAAAGCAATTCGTTTCAGAGTAAACATGTCATTAGTTACAGCAGTAAGCACTAATGGTGTGCATGTAGCTGGTGATTTCCAAGGTTGGGATCCATCAAAATCACGTATGTTAAACTACGCAGGAAATGGTGCATTTACAGGTAATGTTTATGAGCATATTGGTTATGCAGCTACGGGTGCAACTGGTGGTGCAACAGAATATAAATTTGTAAACGACAATGCATGGGGTGGTGCAGAAAACGTACCTTCTTCTTGTGCGGTTAGTAGCAACAGAACTTTTGGTGCATTTACGAACGACTCAGTATTAAATAGAGTTTGTTTCAGTTCATGTGATGATTGCCCTTCTGCTCCACTTCCTGTATATGACGTAACTTTTAGAGTTGACTTATCAAATGCATGTGAGTTTGATTCTGTTGACGTTGCTGGTGGTAAAATTAATAACTGGGCTGGTGGTACTATATTAAAACCAATTTCAGCAGGTAGCAAAATTTATTCAGTTACAGTTCCTATTGATTCTGGTGAAGTAGAATACAAATTCAGAAAATTAATTGCAGGTAATCCAAGTTGGGAAGGTGTTGCAAATCGTAAACAACAATTAAGTTCTGATACTGTACTTACTTTAGTTTGTTTTGATAAAGAAACAGCATGCGGACCAGTTGTGGCTCCTGCTGATGTAAGATTTGTTGTTGATTTATCAAATGAAATTCCTGATCCAAATGGTGATGTGTTTATCATGGGTAACTTTACTCAACCAAACTGGCAATCAGGTGCTATTAAAATGACTCCTGTTGTAGGTCAAATTGGTATGTACGAAACTACATTTAACATGTGCCCTCCGGGATTCGCGTTCCAGTTCTCTAACGGACCAGTTTCTAATAATGCTAATGTTGAAAGTTTCTCTGATACTTCAGACAGAGGTTGTGTAGTTAACAATGGTGTTGGTGGTTGGAACCGTACGTACGAGCGTGCTGATGCAAATGTTAAAACAGTTGCGTTTGTATTCAATACATGTACAGCAATTAGCTTTGTAGGTTTAGAAAACAATAAATTAGAGTCATCTGCTGTAAGAATGTTCCCTAACCCAAGTTCGGAATCTACAACAATTGAATTTAACGACAATGCTACTGCACATCAAGTAACTGTTACAGATGTAACAGGTCGTGTAGTTGCAAAATATTCAAACGTTTCAGAAAAATCAATTAACGTAAACACTCAAAATCTTAATGCAGGTTTTTATTTCGTAACTATTCAAAATGATAGAAACGAATATGCTTCATTAAAATTAATGGTTCGTTAATCTTTGTTAAATATTTTTTTTAAAAAGACCTCAAGAAATTGAGGTCTTTTTTTTGTACCTTTCAGTATGAAAAAAATAGTATTACTCTGTTTTATAGTTTGCATTTCTTTCGCAAACAGTATGAAGGCTCAGAACTTTCAAACCTTCCCCCCTCATTGGTATAAAGGAATGGAAGATACCGTTCTCCAATTAATCATTCATCAAAAAGAAATACGTGATGCGAAAATAAATATGCCTTCTGATGCTATCAAAATATTAAAAAGATATCCAAGCAGCAGTGTTGATTATATGATGTTAGATTTAAGCATCCCTAGAAATTTTTTAGGAAATATTATTCCAATAGAGTTTATCATCAAAAAGAAAAAACTTTTACTTAAGTACGAGCTAAAAGAAAAACCATTTTTAAAAAAACCAATATTAAATCAAACAGATTTAATATATCTCATTATGCCCGATAGATTCGCGAATGATGATGTAACAAATGATGTGTTTGAAAAAATGGAAGAAAAAACGGTTAATCGTAAAGAACCTTTTGGCAGACATGGTGGTGATTTAAAAGGAATAGAAAATAATTTAACATATATACAAAGCGTAGGGTTTAATACTCTTTGGCTAACACCTTTCCAAGAAAATAATGAACCAGAAGCGTCATATCATGGTTATGCAATTACTGATCATTATAAAACAGATCCTCGCTTTGGAACAAATAATGATTATAAAAATTTATCTACAGCTGCACATGCACGTGGAATGAAAATGGTAATCGATCTAGTGTTTAACCACATTGGCGATCAGCATTGGATGGTAAAAGATATGCCCTTTCCAAATTTTATTCATCGCTTTGATACTTTTACCAGAACTAATTACAGAGCCAATACCCTGCTCGACCCCTACGCTTCTAGCTACGATAAAAAAATATTTACCGAAGGTTGGTTCGACAAACGAATGCCTGATTTGAACATGAAAGATCCTGCTTTGGCTCGTTACATGATTCAACAAACTTTATGGTGGATGTACTATGCAGAAATTGATGCTATCAGAATAGATACGTATACCTACCCCGACCAAGAATTTATGAAACTTTGGTACCAAGCCATCAGAGAGGAATTTCCAGAGATGAGCATCTTCGGTGAAATTTGGGAGCATGCAGTGCCTTTGCAAAGTTACTTCGCACCAAAAGATAAACGCTACGACCAAGAGATGCAAAACGTATTAGACTTTCAGTTTTGTTTTGCAATGGATGAATTTGTAAATCAAGATTTCGGTTGGACAGAAGGAGTGTCTAAATTATATTATAGCTTATCGCAAGATTTTTTATATAAAGATCCGTTCCATCATGTAACGTTTTTAGATAACCATGATTTAGATCGTTTCCTCTCTCAGGTTAACGAGGATGCTTCTAAACTAAAAGTAGCACTAGGTATGTTACTTACCATGCGTGGAATTCCTTGTATATTTTACGGCACAGAAGTATTGATGAAAGGAAAAGGTTCGCACGGAATTATACGTGAAGATTTTAGTGGAGGTTGGCCAGGTGATGCCATCAATAAATTTGATGCAAAAAATAGAAGCAAAGAAGAAAATGAGCTAATTAATTATATCAGTAAAATTCAAAATTGGAAAAAAAGTCATCCAGCATTTAATGAAAGCAAGATGATGCAATTTATTCCTCAAGATGGTATTTATGCTTTTGCAAGATATAGTGTAAGTGGATCTGCTGCCTTAATTATTTACAACAGCAACAAGGAAGCAAAGAATATTAATACAATTCGTTTTCAAGATATACTAAAAAATAAAACATCAGGAAAAAATATACTCAACGAGAAAGGAATAGATTTGAAAATTATATCAATGGATGCAAAAGAATTGATGATAATTGACCTAAAATGATTTATGAAATAAGGCAAATTTAGAATGATTCTTACTGTTTTTGGTGGCACGACTTAAG
>JAGVEE010000031.1 GCA_020058405.1 Sphingobacteriales bacterium | reverse complement strand
TTTATTACTTCACCATTCACTAATATGATTTTTGTTATAAAACAAGATGATAGTGATTGTGTAGTATTACCTGAACCCGATGAGGTAACAGTGTTTATAGTAGATTCATTATTTGATGGTTCAAAAAAATATTGGTTCCCATTTTCATCAGTAATTTTAATTTCTAATTGATTTATGGTTGCTATATTTTCTTGTGTGGATGATATAATAGGAGTATAGTTTATTATATCAATTTTCAAATTTTTCCAACCATTGATTATATATTTTTTATTTTCATCAAATATAAATTTGCCGCTTAAATTGCCAACATTAAATGAGAATTGGTCTGGCTCAGTATCATACTTTTTTTGTAATCTGTTTAATAAAAATGATCCCAAAGAACATCCTGGAGGTTCATTAGGGCCAGCAACTTGACGATTGTGATAAAATCCATATAAACTAAAATCATCAGTGCCTCTAATATTTCTTGTTATTGCACCTCCCGCAGATAGCGACCAACCCATACCCACTGAACTTGGCATATCATCTATTCTAATTCCAGATGCATAATAACTTATACTTATTGGCACTTGGAAATTAGATTTTGTTATGATGCTTTCAAACGGTATTGATACTTGCGGTAGTCCGTTATAATTTCCTACAGGTACATCTCCATATCTACCTAATGAAGCAGCATCTGGTGATGGTGGATTAATAACTGGAGAAAATTGTTCTGGTGTTTGAGCAGATATATTTACAGATAAAACAAATGCAACTATAAATGCAAATGATTTTTTAATCGAATTAAATTCTAAATCTAATTTAGTAAAATTAACTTTTATGGTATTTAGTCTCATGGATAAAATAATATCCTGTAAAACTAAATACTACTTTTCTCTTTTTCTATTCCGATTAGGAATAATCCGATTCCGATTCGGAATAATTTGAAAAAAGTTTTCCACATTTACTAAGTTATTCCTGAATTTTTCACTCTACAATTTGTTCTAAATATAAATTACGAATCAAGTCTATAAAATTTAATATTATTTGTTGCTTTTTTTTAATCAAGGTATTTGTAAAAACGAAACATTTATTGAAATATAAATTTAGATTTATATTTTTTCTGAAGAGATAAAATTATAACATAATTAAATTCTAATTAAACATTTCATATCGTTTTTATGTTTATTTCGAAATATGCTAATTATATTTTCTCTGCGTTTTTTGCGAGAACTTTTGTGTTCTTTGCGTGAAATATTAAATCGTTCAAGCAAAATCATTATGTACCATTGTGTGTACTTAGTGTACGTTGTGACCTAAAAAAACTACATCTTTACAATTCGCAAAACAATTCCTTCTATTTCCAAAGAATAAACTCCAATAGATAATTTCTCAATAGAAATTTTATTGCCTTCCGAAATTCCTTCTTGCATTATCTGTCCGTTTACGTTTTTAATACAATAATTTAAATTAGTAATCCCATTAATAAATATTTCGTTTTGGCTAGGGTTAGGGTATATACTTAGTTTTTTTTCTTTAGCTTGATGACTGATCGTAGTTGCATTACACATAATGGTGTTAAGGCGTTTCCAAATTTCATTATTAAAAATCATGGGTAATTCATTTTGATCTGCAGGTTTATTTCCCATGCGAACTACCACCATTTTTTTACTTGGAACTACGTTTATAAGTTGTCCGTTTTTGCCCATTGCACTATACATATCTGTCGGTGCATCGGGTGTTAACATTCCATTAAATACTACTTGCAAACCTGGTAACATAAATTTATTTTTCCCATTAAGCCACCATAAATATCCGTACGAAGGATTAATATTTTGCGAAGAATTGGTCATTTGAGTTTTAAATGCACCATCTTTTAAAACAGTATCTGTATTCCAAACAAAATTATTTTGTGCAAGCAAACCGAAGCGTGCCATAGAGCGAGCGGTACTAAAATAAACATTGTTATAACCTTGCTTTATATACAAACCACTCATGCCTGTTTTTAGTTTGATGTTTGTATTTAGAAACTGATTCAGTGTTTGACTACTTGCATTAACAATTACTTCTTCCAATAAAGTATAAACAGCATTGTGGTATGCCCAGCGAGTGCCGGGTTCTGCAAGACAAGTTAAACAGCTAGGTTCCGTACAATCAACATCGGGTACATTATCATTTATACCGGAGTTCATACTTAGCTGATGTACAATTTTTATTTTTTGCTCATCTGTTGTGCTGCAATTTGTCCAGCCGGTATTTAAATAAGTAGAACTAGCATTGTTAATATTTAACAAATTTTGTTCGGCTGCAATTCCAACCACAGTGGCCAGCATAGATTTACCCGCCGATGCCCAATACCAAAAACTATCTTGATTAAATGTGCCGTAATAATTTTCAATTACGATACGTCCATCAACTAAAACTAAAAATGCTTTCGAATTATTTTGCCCCACAAAATTTAGGAGTGCGGGAATACTATCAGTACACCAACCTAAATCGCTTGCACTTTTTGTTTCCCATTGGTTGCCTGTAAGAGGAGGGAAGTAGGTTTGCGCAGCAGCGAGGCTACTAATGAAAATTATAAGAATTAGGAGAGTTGTTCGCATATGCAAATGTACGATTATACGACCTTACGAAAATACGAAAGGATATGTTTAAATCCATCAAATTATCACCGCCCCTCAACTTCGCTTTGCTACGTTCGGGGACCGCGCATTTAAATAAAATCAAGGAAGGTACCATATCAGACTAGAAAATCATTTGCATTGATTCTCTAGTTTGATAAAAATACTTTTTGCACCTTTGTGTGTACTTTGTGTTCCTTTGTGACCCTAATCTCTAAAGTGTGAACGCTCTCGAAATATTAAACCCTAACCTCATTCCACCATCACTCCAAGTATCGGCAGTGCGGGTAATAAATTGGTTTTCGGTAATACCTAATGAGTTGGTTAAATGCACTTGGAAAACGTGACCACCGGTTTCAATATCTAAGCCAATACCCATAGAATCGTAATAGGTAGTAGCGCTTGTATATTTATTTACACGTGCCATGTATTCGAAGGTTACCGCAGTACGTTTAGTGAATTTATAGCGACCTAAAAATCCGATGGCATAAGTATCGTTTTTATCTGCAATGTTATCTACTTGGTTATAATGCACCATGCTTGGTGTTATTTGTAAAGAAAGATCTTCGCTGAACTTACGAGCAATCATTATCTGTTGTGCGAAAGATAAACGAGATGATCTGTTTTTATACTTATCTACTCCAGAAATTAAGGTTGCTGCACCTTGTAGGTTGGTGTAATATACACCAGAAAATAAAGTAACACTTACAGGCATGGTATTGCTTTTATTTTGTTGTAGCAATCTGTATTTCAAATAAGAGTCGTAAGTTTTTTCGATAGAGGTTCTACCCAATCCGAATTGTAAACGCCCATCATAACTATATTCTAAACTCATACGAATACTTGCTCCACCATCTAATCCCCAAAAATCATAAGAACCAGAATTAAATGGTCCGAATCTATGGGCAATACGGTAATCTAAGGTTCTTTTACCACCCACTTCAATAGTGTGTTGATTTATTAATCGTGTTCCCTTAAAGGTAGCCGCTACTGGTTCATTTTCATTTGTAGGATTCATCTCTTCCAATAGTTTCATTGGATCTGTTTCCTGTGCTGTACTTGTGTTTATGGTTAATAGGCTAGTTGCTATAATGCCTAATGCTAGTATACTTTTTTTCATATTTGTCTATTCGCTAGTTCGTAAGTTCGTTAATTCGCCTATTCGTTAATTCCCACCTGTCGCAAGCCATTTTTCAATTACAGCAATGCTACAATCGTCGAGTTTTCCTCCATTTTTTGGCATTGCACTTGCGCCTGCTAAATGTTTAATAGAAGCTAAGTATTTACCATCAGCAATGGCTACTTCAACACCTGCTTTAGAATTTAAATCGTAGAAACCTGTACTCGAATTGTTTTGGTGGCAGGCAGGATTGTTTGTTCCGCAATTTTGCTGCATAATTGGTAATACATTTGCCGTAAAAGTTATAGCTCCGGCTGTATCTGTACATCCTTCTAATCCTATACCAGGATTTAATTCTGCAAAATTATCGTAATAACAAGAGCTCAATCCCCCGATTATTACTAAACATAGAAGTGAAATTTTTTTTGAAAACAACATGATGAATTGTGGATTATGAATTATAAATTATGAATTATGAATTATGAATGTGGATTTTTAGTATTTAGAATTTAGATATTAGTATTTCATTTGCTTCCATTAGCTAATTATCCCAATAGCTAATTAGCTAATTATCTTTCGCTCCTTGTTCTATCCAGATAAATATTTTTTTAATTTGAATATCAGTTAAAGGTCCAGATGGTGGCATGCGTTCTTCGCCAGTACGAAGTAACACTTCGTATAATTTTGATCCATTAGCATCTCCTTCTTTTACATCACCTTCGTCCATAACATTTTGATAAGTTACCAATGGGAATTCTGAACTGGCATCAGTACCGTGGCAGCCATTCATAGAACAATTCCCAGAAAGTATGAGTTGTATATCATTAGAAAATGATATTTCGGGAACACCTGTTAAATCTACATCGTGTTTGCAGGAGTTTAAAGATATGGTACTTATTAGCAGTAATAAAATACCTAGTTTAAAATAATTTTTATTCATTTTCTTCTTCATTTTGTTGCAATGCAGCGCTGGTGTCTACAGCTTGTTCTGTTCTTAATTCTGGTCTTCTTATTTGTCCGCCAGATTTACCTACGTTAAACAAAAAGAACAAACATACAATACTCATTAACCAAACAATTCTATTTGCCATTACAGATAGAGAATGATCTCTAAAACTTAATAGTAATGCTACAAATGCTAACACACCTAATACATCGGTAAATATAAAAGCTAGTTCAGCTTCTTCTTCGTGTTCTTCCATGATGCTTTCACTAGTACCCGCTTTATTTTCTACCACATGCTCTGCTTCTTCACCAGATATATACGCAGGAATGGTAGAAAGAGATGCGGCTAATAAAATAAATAAACCAACTTGCTTCACCGTTTTTAAGTGTCGCCACAATCCAATTGTTAATACTATAAATCCTGTAATACATAAAATAACAGGGAAATGATTCGATAACAAATGAATGTAGTGTCCGTTCATAATATGTTTTTTCTAAATCTAGTAAATAACGTTAACCATGCCTACATCTTCGAAGCCTTCGCCGATGATCGAGTAAAAGTAGACTCCCGGCGGGACTATTTCACTCCCGATTCGGCCATCCCACTCCCATACTTCTACATCTTTTATTTCATGTAATAGTTTACCCCATCTGTTATAGATCGACATTTTGGTAATTGCACAACCTACATTTCCACCAGAAACTTTGAATACATCATTCTTGTTATCTCCATTAGGCGTAAAGGTATTTGGTACAATTCTCTTATCTGGTTCTACATCAATTAAATTTATATTGATGGTGCTGGTATCTGTACAATCTGTTCCTCTGTTTGCAATTAATGATACTGTAAGTGTTCCTGTAGTATCGTATTTATGCATCGGATTTCTCTCTAATGAATATTCACTGTCTCCAAAATCCCAATAAAAGCTATCGGTACCGAGTGTGGTATTGCTAAACGAAATTACTTTTGCGCAACTATCAAACTCATAAGCAAAATCTGTTTCTGGTTTGGTAATTACAAAAATGGTCATGGTATCAAAACTAAAACATGCATTGTTCTTAGATTTTAATACATAGGTAGTGGTAACCAATGGGCTTGCAATTGGGTTGCCAATTTTAGAATTGGTAAGTCCGGTTGCAGGCGACCATTCGTAGGTATTGTATTGCGAGCCTTGCGCATCCAATTGTATCGATGAGCGCTCACAAATTACAATGTCTTTTCCGGCCAATGCTTTGGGTACTGTATCGTACACTACATTCACTGTAAATTCTTTTAAGCAATTTATGGTATCTGTTACACTGGCTTTATAGGTGCCAGGTTTATATACGACTACATTTGCAGCGCTTGTATCACCCACTATTCCATCAGATGGCGACCATTTATAGGTACCACCTCCGTACGCTCGCAATAAAGTGCTATCTCCATTACAAACATAAATTGTTTTTGCTCCAAACACCCCTTTTGGGATGACCCTTATTTTAAATGTTTTTTCATCTGAACAATAGTTATCTCTATCAACTTTTACTTTTACTGTAATTTCAAAAACTCCAGAAGGGACTGTATATATAGGTTTTTGAATAGTGTCATTGTTAAATAAACCTACAGAATTATTACCTGGGTCTTGTGCAGTCCAACTGTATTTTAAGTCAGGGATGTTAGATTGTAAATTAAATACTAAATCAACCGGTGCACAAACTATTGTATCATTGGGTGCAACTAAATTCACAATCGTAATGGGTGGTATGTAAATAGTATCAACAGTTGTAAAATTGATACAACTATCGTATATCGAAATAATATACATGGTTAAACTATCTGGCGATGCTTCTAAAATGGATGATGCTCCTTTTATGTTACCCAGACTATCCGTCCATAAATAACTTAACCTAGTAGATCCTCCAACAAATTTTACTTGTTTAAAAATAGTATCTCCTTGGCAACGTACATCAACATAAGTAGTTATTTTTAGTGTATCAAAATCTTGTATGTTAATAGAATCAATAGATACTGCACAAATGGTGTTATTACTTACTTCAATTACTACAGATTCTGCATTTTCAGTTATGTTATCATCAACAGGAAAAATAACTAAATCTGCAAATAACTTCCCGGGTTCAATCGTGATAGAATCTGGGATGTCTATATAGTCAACACCTCTAGTTGCAGTACCACCTACTTTGTATTTAACAGTTTGCCCAGCTTGGTTTAAATTACTTGAGCGTGTAAATCTAAAAATAGCGCTATCACATTTTTCTTGAATGTATGATTTCGATTTTGCTGGAGTATTTCTCGTAATAAAATTATCATTCGGCGATTCACTATTCATAGATGCTAAGAATATTCCTGAATCGTAAATTGCATCTTGAACATCGGCAATTACAAGTTTTAAAATGTAATCTTCGCAAGGAATTAAATTGTCGGCAACAATTTGTAATACTTTAGTGAAACCATTGTACTGAATAGTTAATCCTCCAATGTTATTTACAAAAAGATTTGCATTAGTAATTTGATTAATTGTATTTACACTAATAGGTTCTTGAGTTCCAGGTACAAGTGCTAGATTTTTTTTGCCTGTAATTCCAGGACCGCTTAAAAAGAATCCAAAAATATCATTATAAGGTTTACCTACAAATTCCGCATATTCTTCTGATGCAAACACAACGTTAAAAGTGGCACGATTTGCAGATGGGGTGAAGGTGAATTGAATAGAAGTTGCATCTTTTGTGCTACTACCATTAAGAAGTGAATTTAAATCACCATCCGTTTTTCCTCCTGTTCCTGAAGCATCTTGTGCTGTACTTGCATCAATATTATCTGGGCCTATGGCATCAACAGCTTTACCGGTTGTGATGATAATTCCACTATCTAAGCCAATATTTGAATTTCTACCGTCGAAAATACCGATAGCAGCAGAGTCTCCTCTAAAAATTACATTTCTAATTTGTACACCCGGCCCTACAAATGATTGTCGTACCATTTTGGTAAAATTCTTTTCAGCTCTTACTACTAATTGGGCGTTTGCTACTTCAGAAAAAATAGAAAGCAAACTTATTGAAAATAAGCATGCTGTATAAATATGTTTAAACCTTTTCAAAATTTGTATTTAGGGATAGTAAATAATCCCCCAATATAGCAAATTCTAATCCAAAATTACTCTTGTACTTTTAATTCCATTTTTTCGGCAAAATGGGCACAATAGTCGCGTAAATCTTCTACAATGTTTGTTTCTCCGGTTGCTTTTAAAAAACTATCGCCCATAGTCATGAGTGTTTCGTAGAAAAAACGCTTCATTTCATCTACAGGCATGTCTTTGGTCCATAAGTCCAAACGTAAAGTATTATTATATTGATGGTCCCAAAGGGCTAACATCATCGATTTGCAAGCTACTTCTTCTTTGTTTTCACCATCGGTTGATTTCCACGTTATGGTTTCAGGTAATTTATTCTCGTCGAGGTTTACTTTAATGTTAATTTCTGCTGTTTTCATTGTATTTATCGTTTATTACGACCGCCGCTCTTCCCACGACCGTCGCGCTTTAATTTCTTCTTTTCTTTGTCTTTTGCTTTCTTATAAGCAATGTCCGAAATGCTTTTAGTAAGCTTTGTGTTTGCAAATTTCTTATCGTGGAAAGCTCCTTTAAAATCAGGGTCTTCCTTCTTTTTTTGTAAGTCTATTTCTCTAGCAATTGCTTGTGCCTCCGCAAAAGGGGTGTCATTAGCCAATAAAGAAAGGGGTACTTCTTTTTCTTTAATGGTTTGGCGAATTAATTTCTGGATTTTACCAATGTGGTATTCTTCTGCTGGGTTACAGAACGTAATGGATATACCTGTTTGGTTGGCCCTACCGGTACGGCCAATTCTGTGCACATAATCTTCATGCACTAAGGGCACATCAAAATTAATTACGTGAGTAACATTTGCTACATCAATGCCTCTAGAAGCCACATCAGTACCAATTAATATTCGTACGTTCTCTTCTTTAAATGCTTGTATACTGTTGATGCGTGTATTTTGTCCCTTATTCGCGTGTATTACCCTTACTTGCTCTTGCCCGTAAATACGTTCGGCATAATGATAAAGGTTCTCTGCAATTTGTCGGGTTTTGCAGAAAATAATAATCTTGCTGTACTCATCTTTATCACTCAAAAAATGTTGAAGCAAATTTATTTTTGTTCTGATGTTTGGTACACGGTAAATGTATTGCGAAACTTTATCTGCAGGGGTAGCTTGTGGCGAAACCTCTATGGTTGTTGGAAATGCGAGAAAATCTCCGGCCAAGGTTTTCACTTTGTCGCTCATCGTAGCAGAAAACAACATGTTCTGTCGTTTGCGTGGTACAATTTCTAATATCTTATTTATTTTACCGATGAAGCCCATGTCGAGCATTTTATCTGCTTCGTCAATAATTAAGGTTTTTATTTCTCTTAAAACCAAGTCGCCAGAGAGGTATAATTCTACTAATCGCCCAGGGGTTGCAATTACAATATCTAAGCCTTTGCTTAATATTTCTTTCTGAGTTTTTGGTCCTAATCCACCGTATAAAACTACCGAACGTAAATCTGTATATTTAGAGAGAGATTCTATATTTTCATGTATTTGTATGGCCAATTCTCTGGTTGGCGATAAAATTAATACTCGAGGATCCATTCCTTGAGCAAATTTCAACTTCATAATTAAAGGAATGGCATACGCAGCAGTTTTACCTGTACCCGTTTGCGCAACCCCTAATAAATCCTGCCCGTTCATTACCGGCGGTATCGCCTTTAATTGTATAGGTGTTGGCTCGGTATAACCCAAGTCTTCAATTGCATTAAGCAATTGGCGGTTTAAAGAAAACTGTTCGAAATTCACTGACATCGGCGCAAATATACGGTTTTGCGACCATACGATTATACGATTATACGATAATACGACTTTACGATTATACGACTTTACGAAAGTACGATTTGATTCAATTTTGCAAATTCTTCCCTTCGAATAGTCGTATAGTCGTATTCTCGAATGGTCGTATTTCCATATATTTGCTTTAATAATCATAACCATGAAATACTTAATAAAAAACGCCACCTTAATTAACGAAGGAACATCAACTATACAAGATGTATTGATTGAGAACGAACGAATTGCGAAAATTGCAAACAACATTACAGATGCAATCGCCACCGTAATAGAGGCAGAGGGTTTGTGGTTAATTCCCGGAGCGATTGACGATCAAGTGCATTTTAGAGAACCTGGTTTAACACATAAAGGCGAAATTTATACAGAAGCTAAAGCTGCAGTGGCCGGTGGCATTACTTCCTATATGGAAATGCCCAATACTATACCAAATGTATTTACTCAAGAATTATTGGCAGATAAGTACCATCGTGCAGCACAAGTATCATTAGCTAACTATTCATTTTTTATGGGTACTTCTAATGATAATTTGGAGGAAGTGTTAAAAACCAATATGCGCGAAGTTTGTGGAGTAAAAATATTTATGGGTAGCTCTACCGGAAATATGCTGGTAGATGATGAAAAAACTTTGGAAGCTGTATACTCAAGGTTTTCAGGCATCATAGCTACACATTGCGAAGACGAACAAACGGTGAAAAACAATTTGGCTGCTTATAAAGAGAAATATGGAGAGAATGTAAGCATTGATATGCATCCATTGATTCGTTCAGAAGAGGCTTGTTATTTATCATCTTCTTTTGCTGTTGGCTTAGCCAAAAAACATGGTACTCGTTTGCATATTTTACACATCTCTACCGAAAAAGAAACACATTTATTTGAAGCAGGCATCCCTTTAGCTGATAAAAAAATTACTTCTGAGGCTTGTATTCACCACCTCTGGTTTTCTGAGGAAGATTATGAATCAAAAGGAAATAATATTAAATGGAACCCGGCCATAAAAAAAGCAACCGACAGAGATGGAATATGGAAGGCATTGTTAGAAGGTAGAATTGATGTAATTGCAACCGACCATGCACCGCATACTATAGAAGAAAAATCGCAATCGTATTTAAATGCTCCATCTGGCGGACCTCTAGTGCAACATGCTGTATTGGCAATGGTCGACAAAGTATTGGAAGGTAAAATTTCTAAAGAAATGATGGTTCAAAAAATGGCACATAACCCAGCCATTTTATTCAGAATAGAAGAACGTGGGTACATCCGCGAAGGTTACTACGCCGATTTGGTATTAGTAAATCCAAATAAACCCAATACTGTTAACAAAGATAACTTGCTATATAAATGCAAATGGTCGCCTTTTGAAGGCCACACGTTTAAATCGAGCATACAAAGTACTTTTGTAAATGGACGAAAGGTATATGATGGAGGTGTTTTTGATGAGAGTGTAATGGGGAAAAGAGTTCTGTTTAATTAGTATAGATTATTTTCTATTAGTTCTTCAAGCTAGCACCGCCCCTCAACTACGCGTTCCGCTTCGTTCGGGGACC
>JAGVEE010000110.1 GCA_020058405.1 Sphingobacteriales bacterium | reverse complement strand
TTCTGGGTCGTTCATTAATAACTCTACCGCTTCTTTAGTGGTTGTTCCAATAATTGGGTCGCCACCAATACCAATTGCAGTAGATTGGCCTAAGCCTAAACGCGTGCATTGGTCTACAGCCTCGTAAGTTAAGGTTCCAGATTTTGAAACGATACCTACTCTTCCTGGTTTGAAAATAAAACCTGGCATAATTCCCACTTTCGCCTCACCGGCCGTCATTACCCCTGGGCAATTTGGTCCAATTAATCGGCAATCTTTATCGCTTAAGTATTCTTTTACTTGGATCATGTCCTTCGTAGGAATACCTTCTGTAATACAAATAATTACTTTAATACCTGCTTCTGCTGCTTCCATAATAGCGTCTGCTGCGAATGCAGGAGGTACGAATATAATAGAAACGTTAGCGCTGGTTTGGCTTACTGCATCTGCAACAGTGTTAAACACAGGACGATCCAAATGCATGGTACCGCCTTTACCTGGGGTAACTCCACCTACTACACTCGTTCCATATTCAATCATCTGACCAGCGTGGAATGAACCTTCACTGCCTGTAAAACCTTGTACTATTACTTTCGAATCTTTATTTACTAATACGCTCATTTGTTTGTTTTTTGATGCTGCGAAATTACGTTTTTTGTTGGTAAATACAAATTGGTATTGGGTTATTAGGTTATTGGGTTATTAAGTTATTTGGTTAATCAATTCTAATAACCCAATAACCTAATAACTCAATAACCCTATAACTCAAATAAGGGTTAACAACAAATCAAACTCCGCATTCAGTTCATCCAACTTCTGCTTCATTTGAGTTTCGTTTAAGTTAGCAATTTCAATTTCTCTTGCCATCTCTGCCAGTACTTCCATGCCAATAGAACTTGCCATTCCATATACTTTATGTCCAATTTTAATACATGTTGCTAAATCGGTATTTTTTATCTGCTGATTAATTTCTAGCTTGTAGCTATTGAGCTCAATGTTTAATTGAGTCAGCAATTCTTCTACCATCTCTTCGTTGTGATCTACTAAATTACGTATGGTGTTTTTATTGAAATGTACAATTTTAGCTTCATTCAGTATTAGCCATTTCTTTAATATATCATAAATGGATGTTTGGTTTATCGGCTTTACAATAAAATCGTCCATCCCTAGTTCTAAGCATTTTTCTTTTTCACCTTTCACATTTCCAGCAGTTAATGCAATTATAGGTGTTCGCTGAGCTTCCTTTTCTAAACCTCTTATGGCTTGTGTTGCTTCATACCCATTCATTATAGGCATTTGTATATCCATGAAAATTAAATCAGGACGGTCTGTGTTATATTTTTCTAAAGCTTCCTTGCCAGATTTTGCTTCTATAATTTCAACGTTCGGAATGGCTTTTTTTATAAGCGTTTTACTTAATAACATATTTACCGAATTATCTTCTGCAATTAATATTTTCGGATTTTGAATCGTTAATGTCTTTGCTAAACTGCCTTCAGTTTTTATTGTACTTTTCTTAGCTTTTAAATTACTAAATGCCTGATACAAATCATTCATTTTAATTGGCTTTACCAATCTGTAATTAACTTTGTATTCTTCACATGCTTTTAAAATCTTTTCATCATCAGATGAGCTATATAACAATACAATAGGTTGTAGTAAGGGGGTGGTTTGGAAGTTCTCTCTTATTTTTTTGATGGTTTCAATGCCATCCATGTATGGCATGTGGTAATCCATAATAATGACATCAAAATTATTGTTTTCAGATAAAACTTTAATCGCTTCTATGCCGTTTGCTGCTTCGGTAGAATTTATTTTATTGAGAGATAACATTTGTCGCAGAATCATTCTGTTGTTCACATTATCATCCACAATTAAAACATTTTTAATATCCGTAACTGTATCCCAAACTTCGGTATCAGCATATTCTACTTTTAATTTCACATCAAAATAAAATGTACTACCTTCCCCTAAAACGCTTTCTAATTGTAGTTTTGAGCCCATTAATCCTAATAATTTATTAGAAATGGTGAGGCCTAATCCTGTGCCACCATATTTTTTTGTGGTAGAGCTATCTTCCTGCGCAAAAGCCTCAAATATTTTTTCTAATTTATCTGAATGTATTCCAATGCCAGTATCTTTTACCTGAAATCTAAATAGAGTATTTTCTTCGTCAATTTTTTCTAGCGCATTTATTTTTAATTCAATCTCCCCTTTCTCCGTAAACTTTACAGCGTTGCCTAACAAGTTTACAATAATTTGTTGTAAACGAATGTTATCTACATATACAAAACGAGGGAGGGAAGTAGAAATATTTAACAACACTTCTAATCCTTTACTATGCGCTTGGTAGGTAATAATATCGGTAGCCTGACTAGCAATTTCAAATAAATCTGCGCGCTCTACATCGAGTTCTAATTTGCCTGCTTCAATTTTCGAGAAATCTAAAATATCATTTATAATGCCGAGTAATGAATTTGCCGATTGGTTTACTATCGAAATGTATTGCTCTTGAGTTTCATTCAAATTTGTTTTTAACACTAAATCTGTAAATCCAATTACACCGTTAAGTGGAGTACGAATTTCATGACTCATATTGGCTAAGAATTCTGATTTCGCTATACTTGCTTGTTCTGCTAAAATTTTTGCTTTCTCTAATTCATCACGTTGTCTACGCTCTTCTGTTATATCATTTGCAATTCCAAGGTATCCTATAATCGTTTCATTTACACCATAAATTGGTGATATAACTAAGGATACTAAAATTTTACTGCCGTCTTTACGTATGTAAGTCCACTCTTTCTGATAAGAACCATTGAGGTTTGCTTCGTACATAAACACATCAAAACCCCTAATATTTATATTGTATTTTTTTATTAATTCATTTGCGTAATTTGTAATCTCTTGTTCATCGTGTAATATAATGGGACTTGTTTTGCCAACAATTTCTGTGGCTTGGTACCCCAACATTTCTTCTGCTCCAGAATTAAACAAAGTAATGTTACCATTTACATCGGTAGCAATAATACTTACTTCAACTGCCGACTTTAACACATCGTCTAATAATTTCCTAGATTTCTTAATCTCTAATTCTACTCTTTTTTTATCATCAATATCTTGGAATGCACCATATAATCTAATGCATTTACCATCCTGCATTTCAGCATTTCCTTGTACACGAACCCAGCGTTCTTGCCCTTTTGCGGTGAGTATTTGAACTTCTATATCATAAGGTGTACCATCATTTATAGCCTTATCAATTGCATTGTTCATTAATATCTTGTTTTGACCTTCGTAAAAGTGAACTGCTTTTTCAAAAGTAGGTAGATAATCTTCGGGAACTTCATGAATCATTTTGGTGATGTTACCCCAAAAAAGTTCATTTGTTAAAAAGTTTAATTCCCAAGCGCCAACACGAGCCAATTTATTTGTTTGCTCCAGTCGCTCATTCGATTTTGCTAGATTTAATTCTAAGTAATGCTGTTCGGTAATATCGATAGAATTTCCAATCACATATTTTTGTCCTAGTTCGTTTTCCTCTAACACATTACTGTACATCCAAATAAGGATATTACCATTTTTATGAGTAGTAATTATTTTACCAGTAGATATTCCAATGCTAGTTACCTCTCTCAAGTATTGTTCTAATTCCTGATGTAGGTAGTTAGGAATAATATCTTTTAAATTTTTATCTAACAATTCTTCTACTGTATAACCAAGTAAGGATGCACCAGAGGTATTTACTGTTAAAAAATTTCCATCAATATCGTGTGTACACATTAAGCCTTGCGAGCTTTCAAAAAATGAACGGAACTTTGCTTCGCTTTGTGCGATTTTATCTTCTTTTATTTTTTCTGATGTAACGTCTCTCGCAATAGCATATAATAAACCCGTTTCTTTTTCTGGAGTAGCTACCCATTCCAAATAAACATAATCGCCGCTTCTTGTAATAAATCTATTTTTAAAATTAAGAGTATTTTTTCCTTCAGATAGTGATGCCAATTCTTTCTTTGTAGATTCCACATCATCTGGATGTATCATTTCTAAAAATGGAGTGTTGGTTAGGTAATGCTCATCTTTACCAAATTTTTTATTAAATGCCGGATTTATTCTTTTGAAGTATCCATCTGCACCCGCAATGCAAATTAAATCGCTCGAATAATTGAACAGCTTTTCGAAATTATCAAGTTCAAAACTTCTACGTCTGTTTATAATTAGCGACATTATTTCTTCAGACAAAATCTTTAATGCTTCTTCTTGTCTTGAACTTAATTTCCTTGGTTTATTATCAATAACACAAATAGTTCCCAATGCAAAACCATTTGGATCTATTAAAGGGTGCCCAGCATAAAATCTTATATGTGGATCGCCAGTTACTAAAGGATTGTCTTTAAATCTTAAATCATTTTGAGGGTCGGTAACTGTAAGTAAACTCGTATCGAGTATAGCGTGTTGGCAAAATGCAAGCTCTCTTTCTGTTTCTGGGGCTTCTAGTCCTATTCGAGATTTAAACCATTGTCTATCTTTATCTATTAACGAGATTGTAGAAATGGGTACATCACAAATAATAGCAGCTAATCTTGTAATTCTATCATACTCTTCTTCCGCAAGTGTATCTAATATATGGTATGACTTTAATGCTGCTAATCTAGCGACTTCATTCTTGGGTATTATTTTTTTCATTTATTCTTTTTTATCTAATTCCTTTTTTTTGAATTAGAATTCTTGTAATTGTATACTTTTCAAATGTAATTGCTAATACACACTTTTTATATTATCAAAATAAATAAAGCGTTCAATTTGTTTTGCAAAACCTAGTAATTCCTTGAGAGGTATGTATAATGTATAGTCCCGATTCTAAATTTTCTATGTTTATATTTTCGTTTACTATTTCTCTTTCACAAATATACCTGCCATCTATAGAATAAATTTTTACTATGTTATTTAATCCATAAACATAGTTAGAAAACCACAAAGCATTGGTCGCTGGGTTCGGATAAACTTTAAGTGTATTTATTGTTTCTTCGTTTATGCCATTTGCTCCACCCTGCAACGTAAGCACTTTCCCATATACTCTTCCCTTGGCAGTTTCTCTTCTATCGTCCCAAGTAAAAAACGCTAGTGAATTATTTACGGCCACTTCTGGGTAATATGAACTTGTGTTACTTGAATTCGTAAGTTCCAATACATTGGTTGTAGGGCTTCCTCCAAAATCAAAGAACCTAAGTTTACAGCTAAAAGCATTGCCTGGTATAGAATCTGCCCAAGTAACTACATACTTATTATTATACATACCAATACTTGGCATTGCTGCATTTAGTATAGAATTACTATTGGTAAGTTTTACATTTTGTCCAATTTTTTGTCCGTTAGCATCGTAATGTTGCGCATAAATATCACCACCTCCAGAACTTCTCGTATCTAACCAAATTACAACAAACTTTCCATCGGCAGCCATCGCAGCACGTGCCCATTGGTTATAGGTTCCAGTATTTGTATTATCATTTACTTTTGTATTTGTTCCAGCAGCAGCTCCGTTTACAAATCTTTGCATATAAATATCTCCAATATTATCAGCACGAGCGTCTGTCCATACGCACACTGTGTGTGCTCCATTACTTGCAGCACTAGGATATACGCGAGCATTGGTTCTAGAATCGCTAATTACCGAAGCTCCACCAATTACATTCCCAGTAGTGGCATCAACAGAGGTAACCCCAATTTCGCTGCCGTTAAAATTATTATATTCATAAACTGCGGCAAAATTGTTTGGGGGCAATAGTACTAATTGTGGACGAGTAGCATAAGGGTTGGTACCTCCGCCGTTCAATACATTAAGTTGTACACCACTTACTATTTTTTGTGCTTGTGTATTAAATGCCGAATAATAAACATCATCGTTTCTAGAACCTATATATGTATATCCACCCACATGCCAGCCAACAATAAATGTGCTGTTTGGCAGAAAGGCGCAAGAGCTCCTCAAAATCGAAAAGTTATCATACGTTGTGTTGTATTGGATATTGTCTGTATATGAATTGGTGTTGGTTGCTAGGCTTCCATTGGTATTATACAGTTGAGAGTATATTCGGCCTCGCCCATCACCCGTTCCATTTACTCCATTTCTATCATCACCCCATGAAAAACCAAATCTACCGTCGGGTGCAATAGCAACAGAAGGGTAAAATATTTCTTGACCAAGATTTTGACTAACTGCAAAATCGGGTAATACTATACTTTGTGCGAAGCTATTCATGCTTATACATGCAAGAATTGCTGTTTTAACTAGCAGTTTCATATTAGTAAATATTAAGGATGTACTAATATAGCTATTTTAAAACCCATATATAACAAAAAAGCTCCCCCGTTTTCACGAGAGAGCTTCTTTAGATCTTTATATTTGTTTAAATATATTATCTTACTACTTCAACACGAACTGCGTTCATGCCTTTTTTACCTCTTTCAACTTCGAATGTTACTTCGTCGTTTTCGCGGATCTCATCAATTAATCCTGAAGTGTGAACGAAGATATCTTCGCTTGAATCTGATGGTGTAATAAACCCAAAACCTTTTGAGTTATTAAAAAATTTAACTTTTCCTTGCATTGTATTATTTATAATTTATTAAAAATTCTATTTAATAAGCTTTCGCTTTTCACAAATACTTAAGAATTCATTTATGG
>JAGVEE010000096.1 GCA_020058405.1 Sphingobacteriales bacterium | reverse complement strand
TTAAAAATAGAAGGCAAAACGTTTTTTCCTAGCACAATAACAGCAAGCGGCACAATATCTACTCAAACAATTAATAAAAATACAGGGCAAGTAAATGCTGCACCAGCAGTTAAAAGTGTTCAAGTAAATAATTCTTTAGTTAGTACCAATAGCATTGTAAATGTGAACTTAATTGGCAATGACACTACAGCGGAAATTAAAAGCGTAGTAAAAACAAACGGCAGCTTCACAATATTTTTTAATACACCACCAACTTCGGAAACATCTATTAATTTTTGGGTAACAAACTAAACATGCAAAATTATATAACACATATAGAATATGCTAATTTATTGCCTAAAAGAGATTACTTAACTGTAGGGCAGAATATTATTATAAAACTAACGGATAAAGAATTTATAAACGCTGCATCACTTTTTCCGATACAAAAAGAAATCGTTTTAGCTGTTAAAAAAAATGAAGCGCAATTACTTTCTTTGGGGGGCAACTATCAAAAAATAATATCTAATTGGCGCAAAGTTAAGCTACAAGGATATAATGGCAATGGTGTAACAGTTGGGACTATAGACACTGGGAATGATATGTATTTCGACCATTACAGCAATACTACAGATGAGTTTTATAATTTTAGCAATTCGCCTAATGCAGATGCTTTAGGAAATAAACATGGTACTCAAGTTTCCTCAATAATAAAAAGTCCACAAATAGGAATGGCTAACGGATGTAGATTTATTAGCAGTAAAATATTTGACGATAATGGAGCAGTCACAGAAACATCTGTTTTACAAGCAATAAATCAAATGGTATTAAGCGGAGTAGATTTTTTTGGAATGAGTTTTAGTTTTAGTCCCACAACAAATATTTCTAATGCTTTATTAAACGCTTCTAATTTAGGTCATATACCATTTGCAAGTTGCGGAAATAGCCTCACTGATAGCACAACAATTTTTCCTGCTAATGCAGAAGGAGTAATTGCAGTTAATTCAGTTAATAAAGATAACAAGGCTGTGCATAGAAGTTGGCAGGCAGGTGCAGGGCATGGGGTAGATATATCTTGCAACGGTGTAGGTTCAGAAGTAGTTTACAATAACGGTGTTATAAATGCAGGTGGTGGTACTTCATTTTCCACCCCATTTGCAGTAGCTGTTGCAGCTTGCGAAAAAGAAAGGCTAGGGTTAATGCAAAAATCGGATAACAAAAAAATTATTAACTATATTTTAAACAAAGCAATTAAACACGAAGACCCAGCAGTAAGAAGGGTTATAACTTTTTAAAAATGAAAAAAATAATATTTATAATGCTGCTTTTTATTACGGCAAATTTGAAAGCTCAAACAGTTACTTATAGAGTAAATAACGGCGTGCTATTTCAAATAATATCTCCAACAGATAGCGTAGAAGTAACCGAGGGCAGTCATTTACATAGTGCTATTTACTCAAAAATTAAAGGGAATTTGAAAGATACAATAACAGGCAATATGCCATTTATAGTTTATAACCCGATTAACCAAAAAATGTATAGGTCTAACTATGATTTTTCTCAGTATAACCAAAACTTGCAACAAGTAACAGATTTGGGAAATATAACAAACTTAGACTTAATATCTGGTGTAGAAGACGATGGAAATGGAAATGGTAAGTATATCTCAATAAATAGAGATAGAATACTTTTTCATAACGAATTTTTTCCCCCTAGTATTCTCTACAATTCTATTGGTGGATGTGAAACTTTATTACCTACTACAATTGGACAAAAAGTTTTAGTTGCTTCAATAAATAATCAATTTGCAGATGTTTATGGTAACATAAATTTACCAACACCATCTATTGGATTAGACCAAGTATTAAGCGTAAAAAATAATGCGCAATCAGATATGTTAGTAGGTGCTAGTGGTAATAGATTTATAGGGATTGGGAAATATATTAACGCAAATACAATTCTACCGTTTTCGGGTTTAAATAGCGTTGGCAATGGGTTGGGAGCAGGTTCTATTGCAAATTTGCAACTATCAAGAGTTGGTTTTATGAACCAAAATAAAAACTATTATTTATCACCACAACCACCAATAGGCAGCGCTGAAAATAATGCTAATGATACGTTGTATTTTCCTAAATCTACAGGGGTCGCTGTAATTAAGATAAACGGAGAAAGCGCAGATGCTAACGGCAACATTAATATATCTACTTCTAGTGGATGGGGATTAAACGGAAATAACAATGTTGTAGATAGCAATTTCATAGGAACAATAAACAATGCCAATATAAATTTTAAAAGAAATAATTTAAAAGCAGGCTCAATATCTTTTAATAATAGTTTTTTCGGATTAGAAAGCGGACAAAATAATATTGAAGACACAAATAATGGCTTAGGAGTTGGTAACTCTGCTTTAGGAAGGGCAAGTTTACAAAATAACATTTACGGCGTAAACAACACTGCGATAGGTTATGCTTCGTTAAGAGAATCTACTTATTCTGAAGGAAATTCTGCTTTTGGTGTAGGTTCATTAAATCAAAACACAACTGGTTTTGGTAATATAGCATTGGGTTATCTTAGCGGTAGATATAACACAACTCTTTCAGAGCAATTATTTATTAATTCGATAGAAAGAAATAATTTCGACAACGATACAACTTTTTCAATAATATACGGCAAGCAAACAACAAATTTATCTACTCAAAGATTAAAAGTTAATGGGCAATTGCATATAAACAATGGAACACAAGGCGCGGGAAAAGCATTATTTAGTAATTCGTCAGGAATATCTACTTGGAAAAATATTTTAATTTCAGATGTAACAAATTTGCAAAGCGCTATTGATGCAAAAGTAGAAAATAATTTAACTGCAAGCACAACAGTAGCACCTAGCAAGACTGCTGTAAATACAGCATTAAATTTAAAAGCAAATTTAGTTTCGCCAACATTTACAGGTACAGTATCATTACCATCAGGACAAATTGTTAATGGTGTAACATTAACAAATGCTGGCGCATCTACTAGTTTTCTAAATGCAACAGGAACATACTCAGCACCAACAGCTTCGCCTACAAATATTACCTACACTCCTTCAACTACTACAGGAGCAATAGCATCATCAACAGGAAGTGGAGCAACTATAAATGTAGCAGATGCAACAAACTCTGGTTTGATTCTAGCTAGTGAAAAAACAAAATTAGCAGGCATAGAAAACGGTGCGACTGCAAATTCTAGCGATGCATTTTTATTGTCAAGAACAAATCATACAGGAACACAGCCTTCAAATACTATAAATGATTTTACCAATGCAGCAAGAAACTCTTTATCTTTTGTGCCAGGAAGTGGGGCATACAATAGTACTACAGGAGTAATAACAATTCCAACAAATTTAACTCAATTAGTTAATGACCCAGGCTATATTACATCTTACACAGAAACAGACCCAGTTGTTAAAGCAGTAAATGGTGTAGTTAAAAGCAATGGCACTACTATAAGCGCAGCAGTAGCAGGAACAGATTACGCTTTACCAAACTCTAATACAACAGGCACGGCTTCTAATATTACAGCAACAAGTAATAGTACTTTAACATCATTACCTAACTTATCTGTAACACAAAGCCAAGTAACAGGTCTTGCACCTATTGCAACAAGTGGTAGTGGTGTAGATTTATCTAACGGAACTGTTTCAATTGCAAAAATAAACGCTACAGGAACCCCAAGCAACCTAAATTTTTTGAGGGGAGACGGTACTTGGGTAACGCCAGCGGGCGGCGGTGGTGGTAGTGGAACAGTAACCGAAGTCCAAGTCTTGAGTGCAAACGGGTTAAACTTAACAGTTCAAACACCAACCGATATTCCTTTAATATCGGGAGCTGTTGTTGGTTCTACAGGCTCTTTTTATTTTGAAGGGCAAAACACACTAAGTATGGGTACTACCAACTTTAATAACCTTGCTGTAGGAAGTACTACAATTTTGAAAGTTTTCTCAAGTAATAATAATACAAGTTTAACAGGAATAGTTCCTACTGTTGCTAATCAATTTTTAATTATTCAAAATATAGGTAATACAGATGTTTTATTGCCTAGTTTAAGTTCATCAAGTTTAAGTGCTAATCAGTTTTATTTACAAAAAGATTATATACTACTTCCAAAACAAAGCACTTTTTTAAAATATGACAATACCTTGCAAAAGTGGATTTTTTCTCAATATCAAGATAATATTACATCAAATAGGCGCAATCCAATGTACTCTTGGGATTATCATTTAGCAGGAGTTTCTACAGCAAATTTTGCTAGTACGGCAATAGGTTCGGGTACA
>JAGVEE010000111.1 GCA_020058405.1 Sphingobacteriales bacterium | reverse complement strand
TATCGGGTTGATGAAAACCTTGGGTGAGTGATAAATTATAAAAACTATATGTTTCTATCATCACTTCTCCAACTGTCCAAGAAACAGACAAATTATTAGACTGAAATCCTCCAGCACTTCCGATTATTTCTTGTGATAAAGATTGAGTTGAACCCGTCTTTACAATTAGAAATAACCCGAATGCTAAAAGCAATATGTTTTTCATTATATGATGTTATTCAAAATAAAATTCAACTCTTCTGTTCATTTGATGTTCTTGTTCTGTACACAATACACCGTTCTCACATTTATTTACCATACGAGTTAAGCCATAACCTTTTGCACTAATACGTTCTTTTTTAATTCCGTTATTTACTAAATACTGATGGGTAACTTTTGATCTTTTATTAGATAAATTCATATTGTACTTCGCAGTACCTCTCTCGTCACAATGTCCTGTAATTATAATTGACGACATTGGGTTTTCTTTCATATACACAACAATACTATCTAAATACAATTCTGCATTTTCTCTCAATGAATATTTATCGAAATCAAAATATATAAAGTGTTGTAATAATGGCGAAGGATTAAATACTTCTGGCTTTGGTTCGATTGGTTTTATTGGCACAATAGCCATAACCGGTGGCGCCACAACAATTGGTGCATTCACTTTTTTAACATAACCAATAGTATAATTCGAACTCAACAATTCTTTATCCAAATTATCTTTATTCATATCAAAGTAAAAAATATCAGCATCTCCTTGGCTTCCAATTTCTCTGTTAGAACTTATATAACCTGCTTTATCAAATTGTGTAAACAAAATTCCGTAATCATCATCCGATGAATTTATTGGGGTTTTCATTGGTATTCCTTTCATGAAATAACTATTAACATTTTTAGAAACGATAATGTCCATACCTCCATACCCTTGGTAACCATCAGAAGCAAAATATAAATTGCCTACAGAATCAATCATCGGAAATTTTTCTCTGTTAAATGTATTTACATTAGTGCCCATATTTATTGGGGTACTCCATTTATCACCTTGCTTATTGCAATAATAAATATCAGTATACCCATATCCACCTTGCATATCCGATACAAAATAAAGCTTAGATCCATCATTTGATAAATATGGATTTGCTACAGAGAAGGTGTCATTATTATACTCAAATGGTAATGAATTTAACCACTCACCGTCTTTTAATGTTGATACAAAAATTTGATTCCTTTCAATGTTTAAGGTTTTTTTCATTTTACCTTTTAAGGTTTTATCAACTCTTGAGACGTACAGAGTGTCGTAATTTTTTGAGAAACAAGCTGGTCCATCGTGGTATTTTTTATTGTTTTTACTACTTCCAAAAACTCCAATCTCTTCAAATTTCATTTTATCATTTGTAGATTTTGCATAATACAAATCCAAATAATTTGCACCTGTCCATGAATAAATTTTACTATGCCCATCGGTTTTGCGACTAGAAGCAAATACAATTCCGTCTTTATATTTTACAGGGCTGTAATCCGCATTTACTGAATTTATCATAGTAACATTTTGCACTTTAATTGCTTCATCTGTTACTTTATCTTTTTTAATAACGTCTATAGATTCTGCAAAGAATTTACCTCGAGGATCAGTAGGTACCAATTCAGAGTATTTATTAAATGCAATTCTAGCTTGTTCGTACTTCTCATTATTCTTTAATACTTGTCCGTAGTTCAAATAGAATACAGGATCTTTGTATACCCCGTAAGCATTTACCTTATCATAAGCTGCTTGTTCTAAATTTTTATAGCTATTCATTTTACGATAGCATTGGCCAAGTTTAAAATAAACATCGGCACTAGGATTCTTTTCAGCCTCCTTTTTATATAATTCGGCAGCTTTAAAATACTCCCAATTATTATATAATCTATCTGCTTTTTTAGTACCTGCAATTGCAGTACTAATAACAAATAAACTGAGAATTAATATGTATAATTTTTTCATGATTTCTATTTTTAAATTGATTAAAAGAATCTAGGATTCGACATTTTTGTTCTTACTCCACTTATATCCCATCCTAAGCAGATTTCATGGGTTCCACTATTATAAGTACCTGTTCTGTTCAAATAGTAATCATAAGAATAACCTAAACTAAACATATTAGTAAGTTGTATTTGTGCAATACCAATAAGCATATTGTCAGAACCATCAATTTCAATTCTCTTGCCTGTTCTAAATCCTGCACCAATAAATATTTTCTGATAAAATATTAATGAAGCATTTAGTTCAGTAACCATTGGCGCTGCCTTCACGTATTTCATCATTAAGGCAGGGCGTAAATCTAAATTTTGAGAGATTGGTAAAACAATACCAGAAGTTAAGTAAAACTGACGACTAAATTTTGCCATATCGGCACCAGGGCTCGATGTTAAGTTAAATTTAGATTCGAGTAAATGGTTTGCACTTAAGCCTGCATAAAATCTAGTTTTATATAAATACAAGCCTGCACTTGCATCGGGCACCCAGCTATTCGCATCGTTACCAACAAAAGATGGATCGGTGTTATCATCAATATTTATTTGATCCCAACCTATTCTAATGTTATTCATCATACCTGCAATACCAAACGATAATTTTGCATTTTCAGTAACTTTCAAATGGTATGCATACGTTAACTTAATACCTGTGTTTTTCATTGGCCCTGCATCATCATTATACACTTGCAAACCTAAGCCTACTTTAGAGTTAGGTATTGCGCTGTGTACGGTTATTGATTGTGTTGTTGGTGCTCCTTCCATACCAATCCATTGACTTCTGTGAACTAAGGTTCCAGAAAATAATTCTCTACTTCCTGCATATCCTGGATTAATATAAACAGGATTGAAAAAATACATAGAGAAGCCTGCATCTTGTTGCGCGTAACCCGCGAGCCCTATCATGCAAAGTAGTGCCGTTAAAATATTTCTAGTTTTCATTTTTTTACGTTTTATCTTTTAATAAATACCCAACCTCTTAATTCCTGTGTACCATATTTTATGATGTAATAATAAGTTCCATCAGGTACATTGTCGCCATTCATATTATGACCAACAAATACTTTGTCGAAATTATTATAGTCTTGTGTAATCCAAACTTCATTTCCCCAACGATTCAAAATTTGAACATTGTTACTTGTATATAAACTCAATACCGGAATTCTCCAGTAATCGTTTAATCCATCACCGTTTGGTGAGAAACCGTTAAAGAATTCTAAATCTGATAATGGATTAACAACCACCTCTACTGTATCAGTATTTATACAACCTGTAATGTTATCAGTAGCAGTAATTATATAAGTTGTGGTAACTAATGGAGATGCATTTGTAATCGAGCTAGTGCTTAAAGAAAGCCCGGTTGTTGGCATCCAACTATACGAGGTATTCTGTTCGGCATTTGCACCTATTACTGCGGTTTCACCAATAAATATTTCATGATTATTTCCAGCATCTGCATTTGGCAAGTCGAATACACTTAAGGTGGTTATAATTGTACTGTCGCAACTAAACTGACTGTTAATTGTGATGCTAAAAACACCTGCTGCTTTTCTGTAAACACCAAGTATTAACATACTATCACCTTCGCAAATACTTGCAGTAAGGTTCGTAATGTATAAAGGGTTTACACTAAGGTTTGTATTCACAATACTATCACAAGCTAATTGACTGCTTAAAGTATCGGCATATATTCCTTGTGTTTTTCTGTAAATTCCTGCAATTAAAATACTATCACCCGCACATATACTTGCATTTATATTGGTGATTAATATTGGGTTAATACTTAAGTTAGTATTTACAATACTATCACATGTTAACTGACTGCTCAATGTATCAGAATATAAACCTTGAACTTTTCTAAAAATACCACCTAATAAAATACTATCACCTTCGCAGATGCTTGCATTTACATTGGTTATAAGTGTAGGGTTTATACTTAAGTTTATATTGATGATACTATCGCAGGTAAATTGTGAACTTAATATTTCTGAATAAATTCCTGGAGTTTTTCTATAAATTCCCCCAATTAAAATACTGTCACCTTCACAAATACTTGAATTGGTATTAGTAACATAGGTAGGATTTACACTAAGATTTGTATTTATAATACTATCACAAGAAAACTGACTTACAAGAGTAACAGAATAAAGTCCTGGAGTTTTTCTATAAATCCCTCCAATTAAAATACTATCACCGTTGCAAATACTTGCGTTTAAATTTGTATTGAATATTGGATTTACTGATAAGTTTGTATTAATAATACTATCACATCCTGAAGAGTTACTTAAAGTTTCAACATAAATTCCAGGAATTTTTCTAAAAATTCCTCCAATTAAAATACTATCACCATTACAAATGCTTGCATTTATGTTTGATATAGTACTTGGATTGACAATAATGTTTACTATTAAAGAAATATTGGAAGCGACGGGCGGAAAACTGGTCGCGGGCAAACCAGAGCA
Source organism: Sphingobacteriales bacterium (assembly GCA_020058405.1). Lineage (GTDB taxonomy): Bacteria > Bacteroidota > Bacteroidia > Sphingobacteriales > Sphingobacteriaceae > CAJBVG01. The sequence goes on along the minus strand of JAGVEE010000111.1, from coordinate 226 downwards.
GCGTCTTTCGGGTGTGTCGACAGATACGCGCCTCGTCAAGCGCGGGCAGGATGGGTTTCAAGGGATCCAGAAAAAGCACCCCCTTTGCGGCTCAGTTGGCGGCTCAGGACGCTCTCCGGCAGGCCATGGAAGCGGGGATGAGAACGGCCGAGGTGAGGGTCAAGGGCCCCGGTGTCGGGCGGGAGGCGGCCCTGAGGGCGTTGCAGGCAGAAGGGTTTTCTGTGAG
>JAGVEE010000231.1 GCA_020058405.1 Sphingobacteriales bacterium | reverse complement strand
AATTTGCTCCAAAAAATTTTCGTTATATAAAGTGTCAGAGCAATAAGCAAACGATTTTGGATTAGGTGGATCGAAGGTTAGCTCTGCGTTAGCGATGGTATTGCCATGTTTATCAGAATAATCGATACCGTTTTTTAGAAGCGGGATATACTCCAAAGGAATATCGTACTCCTCCATTTTCTCGGTATTAATTTTACGCTTGCGTATTTTTTCTTTGATGATGAAACCTGTTGTTGGAATGCGATGATTCAGCATAATGGTTTCTACACGGATGTCTGCATTTTCAAAAATGAGTTCTGAGTACTCGGTGTGTGTTGCTCTAAATATTAATTCATAGCGTAATTGTGTTTCCGATACTTTTAATTGCAGGTCAATGATATCTTTTAAATCTGGTGGGCCAAACAACATTAACTCTTTACTACGCCCGTTTAAATGCATCGTAGATAAAAGTCCTACAAGACCTAAATAATGGTCGCCATGCAAGTGCGAAATGAAAATATAATCGATACGCGACGATTTTAGTTTGAATTTATTTAGTTGATTTTGTGTTGCTTCACCGCAATCAATTAAATAAAACTTATCGTTTATGTTTAGCAATTGAGCACTCGGATTTCTGCTGTAGGCTGGAGTTGCAGAACTACTTCCTAAAACAATAATCTCGAATTTGCTCATTTATATATTGGGTTTTATTAAACTTCTTCGTCGCCCATCTCCTTACGCAAATCTCTTTCAATTTCTTCCATAAATACTAAGTCAATAGCTTCTGTAATAGTTGGAACTATGTTGAAATAATTTTCGGTGGTTGATAAGCCAAGTAATTGTTGAATTTCTGAATGTACACCAGTAAGCACAAATGTACCTTGGTAGTTTCTGCACAAACGATTAGCAGATAACAAAGCTGTTGCACCCGACTCATCTATTGTATGCACATTACTGAGGTCTAAAATAATGTTGTAAATACCTTCGGTATGTATCAACAAAATTTCCGATTTCAATTTAGGAGCTGTTTCTGAGTTTAACTCTTCAACATCAAGTGGTTTTATTAAAACGTATTTTTCGTGTTTGTCTAGTTCAAATTTCATAGCACTAATTTATAAAAATTTAGCTTAATAAGGTAGCTAATGCGTGGTTTACATTTTTTTCAATTCGCTCGTTACTATTTTCAAGGGATGTTTTTTCAAATTTCATCCCTGTAATTTTCTCAAAAAGTTCGATGTAGCGCTCAGATATTTCTACAATTTTTACATCAGTCATTTCTGGCACAATTTGCCCCTCTTTGCCTTGGAAACCATTTTCTATAAGCCATTGGCGAACAAACTCTTTTGATAATTGCTTTTGTTCTTGCTTATTTTGTTGGCGTTCTTCATACCCTTCTGCATAGAAATAACGAGAAGAATCGGGTGTGTGGATTTCATCAATTAAAATAATTTTACCATCCGCTTTACCAAACTCATATTTGGTATCAACCAAAATCAATCCTTTTTCTGCAGCCATCTCCTGCCCTTTTTTATAAAGCGCAAGTGTATATTCTTCTAGTTGTTTGTACTCTACTTCAGTTACTAAGCCTTTTGCAATAATATCTTCTCTGCTAATATCTTCATCGTGCCCTTCATGCGCTTTCGTAGTTGGGGTTATAATGGGATGTGGCAGCTTATCGTTTTCATTGAGTCCATCGGGCAAGGTAACTCCGCAAATGGTTTTACGGCCCGCTTTATACTCTCTGGCAGCATGTCCTGCTAAATAACCTCTTACCACCATTTCTACCGGATAAGTTTCGCAACGAATGCCAATGGTTACACAAGGATCTGGCACACTTAATACCCAATTAGGAACGATATCTTTGGTAGCCTCTAAAAAATGTGCTGCAATTTGGTTTAGCACTTGACCTTTGTAAGGTATAGGTCTTGGTAAAATTACATCGAAAGCAGAAATGCGATCGCTTGCATGCATTACTAAATATTTGTTGTTGATGTTGTACACATCGCGCACTTTACCGCTGTAAAAGCCCAATTGCATTGGGAAATGAAAGGTTGCCGTTTTAGAATGAGACATTTTTTGTTTGTATTGATGATTGAAATTTTCTGCGAATTATTGAATATCGCCGTAAGCTTCCAAAATTCTTTTCACTAATTTATGTCGCACCACATCTTCTCCTGTTAAGTAAATAATGTCGATGCCTTGTATATCTTTTAAAATATTGAGTGCATTGAATAAACCCGACATACTTTTCTTTGGTAAATCTATTTGCGTAACATCACCAGTTAAAATAAATTTTGCAGTGGGGCCCATACGTGTTAAAAACATTTTCAACTGCATATCGGTAGCATTTTGTGCTTCATCTAAAATTACAAAAGCATTATCGAGAGTACGACCACGCATAAACGCGAGTGGAGCAATTTCAATGGTTCTGTTTTCTAGGTATAATTTCAGTTTATCTGCCGGAATCATATCATCCAAGGCATCGTACAATGGGCGTAAATACGGATCGATTTTTTCTTTTAAATCACCAGGTAAAAATCCTAAATTCTCACCAGCTTCTACAGCAGGACGAGTAAGTATGATACGCTTCACTTCCTTATTTTTCAATGCTTTTACGGCAAGTGCAACTGCAGTGTACGTTTTACCTGTACCAGCAGGGCCAATGGCAAACATAATATCGTTTTTCTCACAAGACTTTACCATTTTCTTTTGGTTAGTAGTTCTTGCTTTAACAACAATACCGTTAGGGCCAAACACTAAAGGTTCCGAATCTAAACCGGTTGATGATACATGTACATGCTTAGGTTCGTTATCAGTGGTTACACTTCCAAGTATAGATTTTAATTCGTCTTCTTTTAATTGATGATACTTTTCGAAATGTTCGATGGCTTTATCCATTTTCTTTTGCAAAAGGTCGAGCATCTCTTCGTCGCCTATTGCTTTTAATTCGTTTCCACGTGCAACTAACCTAAGTTTAGGGAATGCTTTTTTCAAAACATTTAATTGCTCATTCTCCAATCCCCAAAATTCTGGTGGATTTACATTTTCGAGTGTAATAGTACGTTCGTTCAAGTGAAATTATGGCTAAATAAAAAAAACAAAACTCTTATTGCTAAAATAATTATTTTTGGTGCAATCTTATAAACTCTTTACCAACATATGCCAATAATAACCTTAACAACAGACTTAGGTATCAAGGATTTTTACCTTGCTGCTGTTAAGGGCTTCATATTAAGCAATTTGCCCGATACTAAGATTGTAGACATTACCCATCAAATCCCATCTTTTAACATTACACAAGCGGCTTTTATCCTCGGAAACGCCTATCATTACTTCCCTGAGGGCACTGTACATTTGGTAAGTGTTGATAATTCGTACCAAGCAGATGCACGATTTGTGGCGGTAAAAGCAAAAGGCCATTATTTTATCGGGCCCGATAATGGAATTT
>JAGVEE010000001.1 GCA_020058405.1 Sphingobacteriales bacterium | reverse complement strand
TTATCATTGATATAATTCCATCAGAAAAAAGCACTAAATAATAAAGAATAAATTTAACAATATTAATTAATAAAAAAATGTCAAATTCAAGTAACAACGGAAAAGTATTGGGAGCCTTATTATTAGGAGCTGCAATAGGTGGTGTATTAGGAGTATTACTTGCACCTGAAAAAGGCGCAGATACACGTAATAAATTAATGGGTAGAGCAGATGATCTGTCGCATACACTAAAGAAAAAATTTAATGACCTAATTGAAGAGTCGCAACACGAATTAGAAATTGCAAACAACAAAGCGAAAGATTTTTCTGAAAAAAGTAAAATGTAATTTGATTTATTATGTTACAAAATAACGACACTAAAAACATGATTGAATATGCTCGTACAAATGGGCAGATTGAATTGAAAGTAGAGCTTGTAGAGCCAAAGAAAGACACCTTTGTTGACATTACGATCAATTTAGCAATGGCTTATTTGGCCGGATATATATGTAAGAAGATTTTAGTTGGCAAATCAACTAATCCTATGAGAAAAATAGGAGGATTAGTAATTGAGATGATGGTGGCTAATGAAGTTTACAAAAATGCAAACACTATTAAAATGGTTGGTGGTAAAATAGTACATAAAATTATAAGAAAATATAATCAATAAACAGTACAATAAAAGTTTTGGTTTAGTTTTGAGAGAGTAGCAAGGTTTGCTGCTCTTTTTTTATGCTCTTTAAGTGCAACATTCTCTCTATGGTTAACCTAGATAATAAATAACTAATAGTTGATTCTGCACCTTGATTAAGGTTGACATTAAACTCTTCTATTCCATCGTAACAGCCACCTGTACAAGGATTATAAACTATTTGATTTAGCTGGTTATTTCCTAAAAACCAATTAAATCCGTCTTTTAATACTAGATCATAATTATCATACGGAAAAACTTCAATGAACTTTTCTAGTGCTAGTATGGTATACGCAATTTCTATCGCCTGCTCTCCCCCATTATAAGTTGTATTTTCATCGTCATCACGATATAACCAATATTTATTTGAAATTAATTGTATTCTACTATTTTTATAAATTTTTGACAGGATAAAATCCATACTTGCTCTTGCAATTTCTTTGTATCTAGAATCATTTGTATATAGCCATGCATACAACATTGCTTCTGGCAAAACACTGTTTGCGTAAGTTAAGTATGATTCATACCAATTCCATTCACCATCACTTTCATGCATAAACATTTGAGTAAGTCTGTCTCCAAAAAGTTGCACTGTATTTTTATCATTGGCATTACATCTATTTAAATTCCTAAAGTACAAGCCTTTTATTACAAAAGCCATTGCCCTGGTAGAAAACACCTCTTCAATTTTTAGTAAAAGAGTATCAATAGTTTTCTCTAGATTCGGGAATAATTCTGTAAGCTCTTCTTGTTTAATCATATTCGACAAGTATCCTAATGCCCAAATTGCTCTACCTCTCGCATCTTCTAAATTTGATTCATGATTTTGATCTGTAAAATTATTTTCAACATCTACATAATTTAAAAGTGAACCGTTTTCGTGTAAACAACTTTCTATAAAATTATAATACGTTTGTATGTAATATAATGCACTTTCTTCTTTAGATAATTCGTAATACATACACATTGCTATTAACGCTCGTGCATTATCATCAACAGTATAACCTGAATTAACATCTGGATGGTTTAGAATTGAAAACTGAATAATTCCTTTTTTAGTGGTTTGTTTTTTTATGTGTGATAAATTTAATTCAGGTATTTTATAATTAACAATACTATTTTTATAAAATAATTTTCTGAAAGAATCGATATGTGCTAAAGCAGAATTTTCCCAAGCGGTAGAAGCCATACGATGTAATACTTTTGAACTAATTCTTTTTCGTTCGCTTTCATTATTCAATAATAAATTTACAGCATCTGCTAACTGAGTAGAGTTCTCAAAATCAATTATGATACCTGTATTATCCGTTAATACTTCTATTGCATGTGGTATTGGAGTAGAAACGATTGGGCAACCTGCACTTAAAGCATATGAAAACGTTCCACTTACTGCTTGGTTCCTATCATTAGAAGTAAATAAGTAAATGTCTGTTAATTGTAAATAATCCAATAATTCATCAAGAGGTAAATACATATTTACAAATTGAACATGATTTTCTAATTTTAAGTCAACAATTAAACCTCTAAGAAAATCTAAATACCTCTCACCTTCTTCAATTAATACAGAAGGATGAATTTTTCCAATAATTAAAAACACAACATCATCATGTTGCTTAATAATACTATTTAATCCGTGTAAAGTAGTCTCAATACTTTTACCAGAACTTAATAAGCCGAAGGTTGATATAACTTTTTTACCTAATAAATTATAATTTAATTTTAAATCAACCTTATCTTTGTGTTTAATTAAATGTGTACCGTGCTCAATAATGGTAATTATATCGGGATCAATTCCATAGTCTTCTTCTAAAATTAATGCAGAGTTTTTAGTCATTACAATAATACTGTTTGAATTATTTGCAATGTCCAATACATTTTGCTTGAGCTCATCATCGGGTTTTGGTAACACGGTATGAAAAACTACAACAATGGGTTTACAGATGAATGATAAAAAATGAATAAATTGAATTTGATTTTTTCGAAAAAAACCAAATTCATGTTGAATTACTACTAAGCCAATTTGATCATTATCATTTACATAATTTGAAACATCTATAAAAGAAGATTTATGGTCTGTATTGAGTTTTATAGCAATATTCTGAGGATAGAAATTTGATTGGCTATCTGTTTCTAACGCACATATTTTAATATTGAAAGATTTTTCAAATTTATTTTCTATCGCAGCAATTAAATCTTGCGAGTAAGTAGCAATTCCACACTCTCTAGGAGGGTAAGAAGTAATCATTAAAATATCTTTAAACATGTGTTTTTGTATGTAGTTTAAGTTCAGTTAATAGTTCAGAAATACTTATGGTAACGGATGCAATTTGTTCATCGGCTGCACCATAAAAAATATGTAAGTCGTCGTTTATTACAACGGCACCTGTTGGGAAGCAGACGTTATCTACTTCTCCTCGGAGTTCCCAGTGATATTCTGGTTCAAATAAAATGTAAGGTAATCGAGCAATTTCTATTGCAGGATTTTCTAAGTCAAGTAAAGCTGCACATGCAGAGTAAATATATCCATTAATGGTATCTCTAACACCGTGGTAAATAAATAACCAACCATCAGGTGTTTCAATTGGAGGGCAACCTCCACCTATGTAACTAACTTCGTGTTCATATTTTGAGGTAAGTAGTATGTGATCGTTAAGCATCATTAAATAATCGCACCAAAAATCAAT
>JAGVEE010000312.1 GCA_020058405.1 Sphingobacteriales bacterium | reverse complement strand
TTAGGCTTAGGCCAATCTACTGCAATTGGTATTGGTGGCGACCCAATTATTGGAACAACCACTAAAGAAGCGGTAGAGTTATTAATGAACGACCCAGAAACGGATGGTATTATTATGATTGGTGAAATTGGTGGTGGTATGGAAGCAGAAGCTGCAAACTGGATTAAGGCTAATGGTACTAAACCAGTAGTTGGTTTCATAGCAGGACAAACCGCTCCAGCAGGACGTAGAATGGGGCACGCAGGTGCAATTGTAGGTGGAGCAGATGATACTGCCGCTGCGAAGATGAAAATCATGCGCGAGTGTGGTATTCGTGTAGTAGAATCGCCAGCACAAATTGGCGTAGCAATGCAAGAAGAATTGAAAAAAGCGGGGTTAATTAGCTAATGTGCTAATTAGCAAATGTGCTAATGAAGGGTCCTTTGTGCTACAAGGGACCTTTTTTAATTGGGAGAGACGCGGAGAGTAATTACGAATTACACGCTTCGAACACAGTGCATTACTTTTGTTAACTTATTAACCAAATAACTCAATAACCTATTAACATAATAACTAAATAACCAATTAACCACTAATTAACCGACACCCATAATTTGTAATTCGTAATTTGTAATTCGTAATTCACATGCGTTATTTTCTGCAACTAGCATACAGAGGCACTAACTACCACGGTTGGCAAATACAACCGAATGCCATTAGTGTGCAAGAAGTATTGGATAAAGCACTGAGTACGCTTTGTGGGGAGCCTGTATTTTCCTTGGGCTGTGGCAGAACAGATGCCGGAGTACATGCCCGCGATTTTTACGCGCATTTCGATACTCAAAAAGTATTAAGCCAACAACTCATTATTAATTTGAATGGAATTTTACCTAAAGATATTTCCGCTAAACGATTTATTGAAGTTGCCCCAGAAGCACATGCTCGCTTTGATGCCAGCGCTCGCTCCTATCAATACCTCATGCATTTCAATAAAGATCCTTTTAAAGAAGAGTTGAGCTATTATTTTAATTTTCAGCGTAAACCCGATTACCTTTTAATGAACGAAGGCGCAAAAATAATTATGGAATACGATGATTTTGCCTGCTTCAGCAAAGCCAATACCGATGTATTTACTACTATTTGCAAGCTCACAGAAGCTAAATGGGAATTGCAAACCGACGGTTCTTTGGTGTTTCATATTACCGCTAATCGCTTTTTACGCAACATGGTGCGCGCCATTGTAGGTACTCTCATCGATTATGGTATCGGTAAAATAAATGAACAGGAGCTCCGACAAATTATTTTGAATAAAAATCGTTCGCTCGCCGGAACATCTGTTCCCGCAAATGGTTTATATTTAACGAACATTAAATATCCATATATAAACGAGTAGTGTTATGAGCAGTGTGAGCGGAAAAGCCATCGACAGTAAAATACTTAGAAGAATATACAAATACCTCGCACCTTACAAAAAGGTGTTTTTTACCAGCGTATTCCTTACCATTCTGCTGGCTATTATTGCTCCCGTTCGCCCCTACATGGTGCAATATACCATCGATCATTACATTCTGGAACAAGACCAACAAGGCTTATTATACATGGTGGTATTTATGTTTGTAATGTTGGGCATACAAACCATCGTTCAATATTACCATACCGTGCTTACCAATTGGTTGGGCCAATCTGCCATACTCGATTTACGCAAATTGGTATTTTCGCATTTACTTAGCCTTCGTTTAAAATATTTCGACCATACTCCTATTGGCACCTTGGTTACACGTGCCGTTTCCGATTTAGAAACCATTGCAGATGTGTTCTCCGAAGGACTCATCATTATTATTGGCGACATACTCCAAATTGTAGTAATTGTAGGCGTAATGCTATATGTTGATTGGCGCTTAACTCTTATTAGTTTAGCTACCATTCCATTCTTACTCATCGCTACTTATATTTTTAAAGAGCGAACAAAAAAAGCATTTCAAGATGTGCGTGTAGAAGTGGCGAAACTCAACACTTTTTTACAAGAACATATTAGCGGCATGCGCATCACTCAATTATTTGTGCGCGAAGATGCCGAAATGGAAAAGTTTAAACTTATTAATCGCCGACACCGTAAAGCACATATAAAATCGGTTTGGTATTACTCTATTTTCTTCCCAGTGGTAGAGTTAATGTCGGCTACCAGCGTAGGCTTATTGGTATGGTACGGTTTTAAAGAGGTGCTCGATGGTAGTTTGAGTTTAGGAGTAATTGTTTCCTTTATGATGTACCTAAACATGCTCTTCCGCCCTATACGCGAATTGGCCGATAAGTTTAACACTTTGCAAATGGGCATGGTAAGTTCCGAACGTATTTTTAATGTGCTCGATACCGATGAACAAACACCAAACAACGGAACCATAAAAGATATTCAGCTAAAAGGCGATATTCAATTTGAGAATGTACGATTTGCTTATAATGATGACAAGTATGTACTTAATAATATTTCATTTGATGTTGAGGCGGGCAAAACCCTAGCAATAGTGGGCGCTACAGGCGCAGGTAAAAGTAGTATCATTAATTTATTAAATAGATTTTATGAAATTAATGAAGGTGTTATTAAAGTTGATGGTGTAGATGTACACGACTATAAGCTTTCTTTTTTACGTTCGCAAATTGCAACCGTATTGCAAGATGTATTTTTATTTTCGGATACTATTGAAGAAAACATCCGCATGAAAAATAAAAATATTACTCGCGAAGAAATTATAAACGCTGCCAAACAAGTTGGTGCACATAACTTCATTATGAATTTACCTGGAGGCTATGAGTATAATGTGATGGAGCGCGGTGCAACTTTATCTGTTGGCCAAGCGCAACTCATTTCCTTCATCAGAGCTTTAGTATATAACCCGCGCATTTTGGTACTCGATGAAGCAACATCATCTGTTGATACAGAAACAGAAGTGCTCATCCAAAATGCTATTCAAAAATTAATGAAAGGCCGTACTTCTATTGTAATCGCTCACCGATTATCCACCATCCAAAACGCAGACCAAATAATGGTGCTCGACAAAGGGGAGATTATTGAAAAAGGGAGTCACCAGGAGCTATTAAAACTTGATGGTGCTTATAAAAGGTTATATGAGTTGCAATACACTTTCTAGTCTTTAGAAATTAGTCGTTAGTCATTAGAAATCCCAAGAAGTCAAAGATGAGTAACGCAGATCATGAAATTTGTTATAGATATTTTTTATTACTCTAATTTTGTTACGGCTTAATTTCGTTTGCTCGTGTGTTCATATGCTCGTATGCTCATAAGTTACAAAGTGCAAAAAGCAATTTAACAACCTAGTACACTTCTTCCATCAATACTGTAAATTTTAAAAGAAAAATGTGCGAATAATAATATAATAAGTATTAACTAAATTCCGTAGCACTCAATACATAGAAAAGTTACTTTGACTAGCTTTTTTATTTTAAAATTTATAGTATTGAAAAATAATATTTTTTCTAATCCTTTAATTTTTGAAATCCAAAAGTTAGTTAATTAAACTGAATTTAGTTATTGTTTGCAACGGATTATTCTGCTTGCTTCCAACTCAATGAACCTCACCTTTGGCTTTCAAAAATTTAAAGGATTAAGGTAACATTGGCTAATTGGGTTACGGCTTAATTTAGTGTGCTAGTGTGTTAATATGCTAGTGTGCTAGTGTAATTCCAGTACTTACTGCAAGCATACGAACTTACGAACTCCTCAACCTAGTAAGCATCTTCCATCAATACTGTAAATTTTAAAAGAAAAACGTGCGACTATTTAATTAAAAAGCAGTCTATATAATCCGTAGCACTCATTATACAGAAACTATACGGTGACTAGCTTTTTTATTTTTAAATTAATAGTATTGAAAAAATAATCTCTTTTTTTAATCCTTTAATTTTTGAAATCCAAAAGTTAGTCGCTTAACCTAGATTCAGCTAATGTTTGCAACGGATTATTCTGCTTGCTTTCAACTCAATGAACCTCGCCTTTGGCTTTCAAAAATTTAAAGGATTATGGAAACATTGGCTAATTGGGTTACGGCTTAATTTCGTTTGCTCGCGTGTTCATATGCTCGTATGCTCATAAGTTACAAAGTGCAATTTAACAACCTAGTAAGCATCTTCCATCAATACTGTAAATTTTAAAAGAAAAACGTGCGACTCATTTCTTGAAATGCAGCAAGAATAAACCGTAGCACTTATTAATTAGAATAGATGAACTGACTAGCTTTTTTATTTTAAAATTAATAGTATTGAAAAAAATAAATTTATAGTCTTGAAAAAAAATACTACTTAATCAATATTCTCTTCCTTACAACTTCTTTGCCAGCACTCAGCTGAATAATATACATTCCAGAATTTACATTATTTGTGTTTAAACTAAGCGTTTGATATCCTTCTGTTAAATTTAATTTTATAGTTTGAACAGTTTGCCCTGTCATATCATAAATATAAAAAGACGCTTGCGAATTAGTGCTCGAATAAACACTAAAAGTGATTTGCTCTCCACTCCCTGCTCCCTGCTCCAAACTCCCCGCTACCTGCTCGATGCTCAACCCTCCTTGCTCTCTGCTCAATACTACTGGTTCAAAGCTACGCGTTGTCCCATCAAAATCTGTTTGTGTTAAGCGATAATATGAAGTGCCTTTGTAAGGTGCGTTGTCAATTACCTCGTAGGTGTTTAATTCTTTGCTAGTGCCTGCACCAGAAAGTTCTGCTACGTATTCGAAAGTTGAACCGTCGATAGATTTCTCTAATAGAAATTTATCGTTGTTAAATTCGCTAGCGGTAGTCCAAGAGATTTTTGCTTTTTCTGCAAATTTTTCTGCAGTAAATTTTACTAAGTTTATGGGTAGAACAATGTCTGAAGAAGTTCCGAATACTATTAAATCGTTTCCCGCTCTTCCACCTACACCCCAAGTACCAAATGTTTGAATACCACCATAAGGGTATATTCTAAAAATGATTTGTGAACTTATGTTCGATAAACTAATGTTAAGATTTGCCACCATAAAGGTGTTGCCATTTGTATTGGCGAAGCTTATTTCAGCACCTAAGTTTGAAGTAAAGCCATCTAAATTCGATCTTACTGCTATGCGCGTTGCACCCGTTGAGTTAGAACGTAATTGTGCGATTTCTAAACCGGTAATCGTAACCTGCTTGCCCGCTTGTGGCGTTACTCTAAACTCGATATAACTAGTAAGCACCGGACTGGTAGTACCTACAGAAATACCGTTACAGTTCATGGCTTCACCACCAAATGGTGAAACTCCTAATCCTGTTCTACCAATGCTTGAACTCGTGATTCCTGGATCGTTAAAATTGGAAGAGATGAAATTTGGAACTCCAACGCCGCTTACAAAACGACCTTCGAAACTAAACGTTAATAATTGAGCTTTTACACTTACTACTGAGAGTAAAAGTAATATAGTGGCTAATGATCTCATAATGATTTATAAATTTTATTTTTTTTCTTTTTTCTTTTTTCTTTTTTTAATCCTTTAATTTTTGAAATCCAAAAGCTAGTCGCCTAACCAGGATTCAGCTATTGTTTGCAACGGATTATTCTTCTTGCTTCCAACTCAATGGACCTCACCTTTGGCTTTCAAAAATTTAAAGGATTATGGTAACATACGCTAATTAGGTTACGGCTTAAAGTTCGTGTGCTCGTGTGCTAATTTGATAGTATGCTCATAAGGCACAGATTACAAAAAGCAACATAACAACCTAGTAAGCCTTCTCCATCAATACTGTAAATTTTAAAATAAAATGGTGCGACT
>JAGVEE010000160.1 GCA_020058405.1 Sphingobacteriales bacterium | reverse complement strand
TGCTAAACCCATAACTGGTGTTACTAGAAAATTTTGAATACGTGCTGAAGCGGGCGATGTATTTAAGGAGACGTAAAAAACTTTTGTGATGGCGGATTTAAAAATGTATTAGAATTCATTCGAGTATACCAATTGTTCCCTTTAAAATTTATAGAACTTGGGATATTTGTCATGGTGCCGGCAACAAAATAATTATGCTGATCGGCATCAATTTTAAATCTATTAAAGCCATTTGCTATGTTTATATTAGAAGCATTTTCTAAACAAATAGTTCTATTATTTAATCGCGCTTTAACCGACAAAGTATTGGAACCAGCATTTGCATTTGCTGCAGGGCTCATATTTAACACTGCATTATTTGCTACCCATACACTGTAATAATTTGCATCTAAAATTTCGGTACACTTTAAGTTTAAAATACTTTGACTGGCATACACTCCTACGTTGTAATTATTTATATAAGTATTAAAAATAGTTAGCACTGTGTTTGAATTAGAAATAAATTGTACTGCTGCATTATTAAAAGGAAAAGTACTTTGTAAATTCGAGCCGGTAAAAGTGCAATTAGTAATATAACTTGTTATATCAATTGCATCGGCAGTAATTACTTTTTTGCAATTGTTACTCATAACATTCCTCAAATCAAATCCTTTTCCAAAAACTCGAATTGCGATCTCGTTATTATTAAATTCACAAGATTCAACAACTAGCGGGTTCCCAACTATGTTGTATGATTCGATATTAGTTAAATATCCAGTGATTCCGTGTTTATTATTGTTGAATGTGCAACTTTGAATTTGAACATTCGCTTGTCCATTTAAAAATATTCCATTTCCACCATTAATCGTACAATTTATTAAAGTGGTAGCAATGGCTGAATTGATATAGCTAGTTGTACCTAACAAATCAATGCGCGCATTTTTTACTTCAAATAAATTAGCACTATTTAATGCAAATGGAAATCCTATGTTTTTTCCTTCCTCCACTATTAGTACTACATCGTTTCTATCTGTACCCACAAGTTTAATTTTGGAGTTATTGCCTAAAACAATATCTGTTGTATTAATAATTAGTTGTCCCTTACCTGTGAAACTAAATACTGCATCATCTTCAATTTCTAAAGTCCCGTTAATGATAATAGTAGATTGATGATCGAATAAATTGATGTTTACATTTTTGCCAATTATTAACTTGCTACCTTTCTCTATTACTAATTTGGAAGTGTTAAAAATCTCAAGAATGGATAGGTCATCTAAATGCAAAACAGAATTTTCCGAAATTCTTAGTTCGCCATTAGAATACCCCCAATGACCAATTCTTATAACTCCTCGGTTAGAAACTTTTAGGGTAATCGGTTCGCATTTTACGTTATAACCGTTAACAATAAAATTTGAATACCTAGCAGGGCGTGCTTCGTTATTGTATCCAGTAGGTTCATGAATATTTATTCCTAAAATCCCATCATCTTTAACTTCAAAAGATTCTAAGTAAAAATCTTTTGTATTCACACCATAATTAAAATTTTTGCCAGCACGTATAACTTTTGTATCAGAACTTGCATGTACCGTTCTGGTTCCATTTCTTAATTCGCGTTTTAACCAATTTGAATTATTTTGTGTAATTAATACGTGAGCTTCGTTTTGTTCGGGTGCGTAATAGGAAACAAAAGGAGTTAGATTATTACATAGTATTTTAGCATCTCTAATGCCAAATAAATAGTTTGTATGGCCATCTACATATTTAATATCTAAAGCACTTACACTCGGTATAAAATTGTGATGTGGATGGTAGAGAGTAAATCCGTTTCTCAACACTCCATTACTATGCGTTAATTGGTATTGAGTATCATATTTCCCACCAGGTGCATTGTCTAAACATGTTGGATATGGATTATTTAATATTACAGATGCCTGCCTAAAAAATGTTTCTAGTTGATAAAAATTATTTGGATTAAGTGCTCTTAAATCGGCAACAAGCACGGTGCCACTATTTGGTGATGCGTACACATTTCCACTGGCTGCATTTATTGTGTTTCCAAAAATTCCAATATTTAATGAAAATAATAAACCAGAAATTCCTTGTGTTTGCTTGGTTTCACTACCGTTAATTAAGGCTACATTTCTGGTTTTAATAGGGTATCCATTACTTCCAGTTACCGAATTTGTGCTGCAATTTATTAAATATCTGTTTCGAAAGTTATGGGATTGAGGATTCACACTAAAAGGAAAATAATAATGTATCAACATTTCTCTAGCTGCTGGAGATTTAATTTTATTCAAGCCTTCCAAAGCACCTGCCTCTCCTATTATTTCACCAAAAAAATGTAAGAAATATTGAGCACCAATTGGAACGTTTGCCCCTTGGTGAGGAGCATCAAAAGAAAGATAAGTGCCAACATTATGTGGGATGTTATCTTTCTCCATTTTTGCCAATGCATACTTTGCAATAAGTCCACCCATACTCGGACCAACAATCATTACCTTATCTGTGGTTCTTGCATTTATGTATTCTAATAGCTGTATAACACCTAATGCATTTCGTTCAATATAATCTGCACCGTCTGGGAAATTGCAAACAATTAAATCATGGCCTTGGGCCCTTAAAAAATCTGCTAATTTCACAGGCAGCTCATTCATTAAATCATAAATGTTCCCCACTTTTCTTACTTCCCCGGGGTCAAATCCATCTAATACTAAAATTGGTTTTGTTAGTTTCTCCGATATTGTATTTGTGCAATTACTATAGTACAAACCAAATTCATACGTGCAGCCTGCAACAAAAGAGGAGAAATCATTAAAAGTTGCAGTAGTAATGCCTTGCTTAAAATCGCAAGGTGGAGTACCCGAACTTAACACAGTAAAACTAGATTCGGATGTGTATGTTTCGGAACTTGAAAATACAATGCTATACCTAAATGTATTTTTACCTATTGTATTGAAATCAATAAGTAAACTATCACCGTACTTTAAAACATACTCCGGTTTATCGTCGTTCTCAAAATCTATTTTTATAAATTCTATTTTCTCTTTAGTGTTAGAAAACACAAACGATTTATCAAATACGAATGTTTG
>JAGVEE010000220.1 GCA_020058405.1 Sphingobacteriales bacterium | reverse complement strand
ATAACCTAATAACCCAATAACCTATTAACCCAATAACTTATTAACCCAATTAGGGGTACATTATCATTTAATTGTCAAGAAAATAGTACTGCACAACATTTAATAAATTATGTTGTTAAAGTATCATAGCATAAGTATCTCGGCGTTCTGCCGGGTGTTTTGGTTTAGTTGTAGTAAAAACCCGGTCTTAGGATCGGGTTTTTTAATGAATGGTTTCCGTTAATTCTTTAACCATTTCTTCCATAATAATAGCCTCAGATAAATCCGTCCACTCTTGGTTAAATAAACGAATCATCTTTTCTTTCTGGGCACGTGTCCATTTACTTACAAAGCGATAGCGATCTTTTGCTTGGAACACATCTGCGTATTCTTCAAAATAAACTAACCTAAATGGTGAAATTTCTTCATGACTAAACAAATTATCGTGTTCATTCCTACAAGATTTAGCAAATATATATATATCGTCTGTAAGCCCAACAATAATCGCTGATCTGTTCGAATTAGTAATAAAATATAGGTACTTAGAAGGATATACCGGACCTTTACTTAACTCATTCCATTGTGTTTCGATAACCATAGCTAAAAAATTTAGTTTGATATTTAATTATTTTTACTAATTTTATATGCAATAATACTAATAATTTTAGCATTTCAAAATAAAAACATGAAAAAAATTAGCGCCAACATCCGATTTCTTAGAAAAAAGAACAATTTAACCCAACAAGAATTTGCAGATGCTATAGGCATCAAACGCTCAATGATTGGGGCCTATGAGGAAGATCGTGCCAGTCCTAAAATGGATAATATGAAGTCAATTGCTAATTATTTTGGCATTAGCGTAGATGAATTAGTTTCTGAAAGAATTACAGATAAATGGTTAGCAGAACGCGAAACTCGTTTAGAAAAAGAAAAGGAGATAAAAGCAGGTAATCTTAGAGTGTTAAGTATTACTGTAGATAAAGACGATAATGAAAATATAGAATTAGTACCTGTAAAAGCAAGTGCTGGTTATATAAATGGGTATGCCGACCCTGAGTTTGTACGCGAATTACCTAAATTTCATTTGCCCATGTTGCAAGGTGGTACATTCAGAGCATTTGAAATAAAAGGCGACTCTATGTTGCCTATACAACCGGGTAGTATAGTCGTAGGCGAATATGTTGACGATTGGAAATCATTAAAATCTAATGAAACCTATGTTGTGGTTAGTAAAAACGATGGCATTGTATATAAGCGTGTGGTAAATAAATTAAAAGACCAAAAATCTTTGGTGTTAAAATCTGATAATAAATCGTACGAGCCCTATCCTATTCCTGCAGACGATGTAATGGAAATATGGAAAGCGAAAGCATACATCAGCATGTCGTTTCCTGAACCCGAGCAAGAAATGAGCATAAGCCAATTAACGAGTATTATGATGGAAATGCAGAAGAAAATAAATAATATATAGATGTTAGATATTAGTCGTTAGTCGTTAGACGGTCTAAAGACTAACGACTAATATCTAAAGTCTATAAAAGGAAATACGATCCTAAGCCTAGTATCAATAAAAAGCCAAGGGTATCTGTAAATGCTGTAAGTATTATAGAAGAAGCAACTGCTGGGTCGAAGCCTAGTTTTTCTAAGATTATTGGAATAGATGCACCTGTAATGCCTGCAATAACAAGGTTTCCGAACATGGCTAAAAACACTACAACACCGAGTAATGGTGAGTGATTATTAAAGACAGCGACCAATGAAACTACAGCACCAAAAACTAATCCATTTATAATACCAACTAACACTTCTTTTTTAATGGTTTCGAGTACTTTAGAATCTGGTAGCGTATTAAGCGATATACGTCTAATGGTTACCGCTAATGCTTGTACTCCTGCGTTTCCACCAAGTCCTGCAATAATGGGCATGAAGGTAGCCAATAGCGTTATTTTCTGTATAGTGGGTTGGTAGAAATAAATCACTGAACTTGCAATAAAAGCTGTAACCGTATTAACCATTAACCATGGTACTCTACTTTTTACTGCATCTTTCCAATTACCACTTAATTCCTCTTCATCAGAAACGTTTGCAATTTTCAAAATGTCTTCAGTCATTTCCTCTTCCAACACATCAATAACATCGTCAAAAGAAATAACTCCTAAAAGTTTCATTTCTTTATCAACTACAGGTATACCCGGCAAATTATATTGCGACAATAGTTGTGCTACTTCCTCCTGGTCGGTATCGGTAAACACATAAATTAAATTCTCATCCAACAATTCAATAATTTGAACATTTGGCTTCGCTTTAATTAAATTTTTAAGTGATACGGTGCCTATTAAGCGTTCATCATCATTAATTACATAAATGGCATAGAAGTTTTCAATTTCTTCAGATTGGTTTGCAACCTCTTCTAATGCGTCTCGCTTATTTTGGGCAAAATTTATTTTGATAAACTCTGTCGACATTAAGCCGCCGGCAGAGTCTTCACTGTATGTTAAGAGTTTTCTAATTTCTGAGGCGTCTTCTTCGTCAATGTTCTCTAAAATTTCCTCTCTTTTTTCTTCAGAGAGTTGAGAAACAATGTCGGTAGCATCGTCATAAGAAAGCTCCTCAACAATATTAGTTACTAAATCTGTGTGTAAACTTGCTAATAATTTCTCAGGATGAGATTCTGGATCCATCTCTGATATAGCTTCAGAAGCAACATCAATAGGCAATAAGCCAATAACAATTTTTCTTTTTTTGTCTTTTAAAAGATCTAAGATTTTGGCAATTTCTGATGGATGTAATTCTTCTAAAAATAAACGCAATTCTTGTTCAGAACCCTCTAAAAGGTCCTCAATTTTTTCCAAATCAAACAAGATGTCATCGCGTTGCTTCATCGTAAATTATTCTTGCACTTTTACATCTATTGTAATTGCTCTTGAAATTGCATCTGTATTGTTAATTGCTCTTACATGGTATGCTCCTAATTTGCCAGTTACGGTTTTAAAGCCTACAACATCCCCAACCTTTAACTTTGTAATTTTTGTAGCCGTAACATTCGAATCTAAGTCATTAATTAATAACGAATCATTCGACATGTTAATAAACGCAGCTGCACTTGTATTTAATTTTAAAAACAAGGTATTGTTTTTAACAGTCCAAGTTTTTACCGTTTTATGAGGATTTTGATCGTCGGGGTTATTAAATACCGCATCCTTAGGGGAAGCTATTACACTAGAATCGTTGGTTTGTGATCCAAAATAATAGATAAAATCTATTTTAGGTT
>JAGVEE010000265.1 GCA_020058405.1 Sphingobacteriales bacterium | reverse complement strand
GGCACGACTTAAGTGGTGCCACCACTTAAGTCGTGCCACCAAAAACGGGCCAAAAAAAATATTTTTTTACCTAGTTTTCTAGCTCTTTAATCGCAATCCAAGCCATTAAACCTGGGGCAATTTTCAACGATTCTTCGTCGATGTTGAAGTTAGGTGTATGTACCGATGCTGTTATTCCTTTTGCTTTATTACCAGTTCCAAGTCTGTAAAAACTTGCTGGCATTATTTGCGAATAATAAGCGAAGTCTTCTGCGGCCATCCAAATGTCTAAATCTAATACGTTTTCCTTGCCTAAATAATTTTCAGCAGCGGCTTTTGCTTTTGCAGTTACATGTTCATCGTTAATTAAAAATGGATATCCTTTTCTAATTTCTAGTTCTAATTTTCCACCCATACTTTCCACTAAACCCGTTGCTATGGTTCGAATATGTTCATGTGCTTTTGCACGCCAAGCTTCGTCGAGTGTGCGGAAGGTTCCTTCAATGTACACTTCGTTTGGAATAACATTAGTTGCACCGTTTGCAATTACTTTGCCGAATGATAATACAGAAGGTGTTTTTGGATCTGCATTTCTGCTCACCACTTGCTGCAAAGCAACAATCATGTGCGAGGCAATTAATACCGGATCAATGTTGAACTGCGGCATTGCTCCGTGCCCTCCTTTTCCAATTACTTTAATGTATAACTCATCTGTACTTGCCATGTATTTTCCAGAGCGAAAACCTACTTTACCGGTTTCTATAAGTGGCATTACATGTTGACCAATTATTGATTCTGCTTTTGGATTTTCGAGAGCACCTTCTTTAATCATAATGCTAGCTCCACCTGGCAATTTTTCTTCAGCTGGTTGAAAAATTGCTTTAACACTTCCTTCCCATTCTTCTTTTGTATCACTCAAAATTTTAAGCGCAGTTAATAATGAAGATGTATGTACATCGTGTCCACAGGCATGCATTATGCCAGCGTTTTTAGATTTGTATGAAACTTCGTTCGTTTCTTGTATAGGTAATGCATCTATATCAGCACGCAAGGCTACTACTTTTTTCGACGGATTTTTTCCAAGCACGTGTGCAACAATTCCGGTTTCTGCTTTTACT
Organism: Sphingobacteriales bacterium; assembly: GCA_020058405.1. Lineage (GTDB taxonomy): Bacteria > Bacteroidota > Bacteroidia > Sphingobacteriales > Sphingobacteriaceae > CAJBVG01. The sequence goes on along the minus strand of JAGVEE010000265.1, from coordinate 13,595 downwards.
TCAAACGGAATATTCATTGCTTTCAATTGAGCTTGAATATATGCAGATGTTTCAAACTCTTGAAATGACAATTCAGGATTTGAATGTATATGATGACGATATGCTTGAGTTTCTGGAAAATATTTTTCAGAAAGCGATTTGATTTTTTCTAACATAAACGATTTTTTATAATCCGTATTGATCAATCAAATATACTAAAGCCGCAATAGATGCAGCGCCTAATTCTAATTCTCTTTTATTTACTGCTTCAAAAACATCTGTTGATGCATGGTGCACATCAAAATATCGTTGCGAATCTGGGCGGTAGCCTATTAATGAAATACCCGGTGCCTTTAAAGGCCCTATATCTGCACCACTTCCGCCTTTTGCAATATCATGCAATCCGTAAGGTTTTAATAAATACTCCCAAGATTTTATTTTTGAAATCACATTAGCAGGCGCATCAATACTAAATCCTCTAGGAGTAAATCCTCCAGCATCGGTTTCTATGGCTGCAAGGTGTTGTTCTTTTAATCGTTTCGCTTCTTCCGCATATTTATAACCACCGCGTAACCCATTTTCTTCATTCATAAACATTACCGCTCTAATGGTATGTTTAGGGCGGATGCCTAAAGTTTTAAATAAATGGAGTACTTCTAAAGACTGTACGCAACCCGCACCATCATCATGCGCGCCTTCACCTAAATCCCAAGAATCTAAATGACCTCCAACTGTAATAATTTTTTCTGGGTATACACTTCCTTTTATTTCACCAATAACATTGTATGAAATTTTATCAGGTAATGTATCACAATTAAATTTCATGAAAAATGTAGTGCTTTGTTTTTTAATACTCGCACTTAACAATTCTGCATCTCTGGTAGAAATTGCTGCAGCAGGAATTCTCGGATAATTATGATCATATCGCATCGCTCCTGTATGCGGAAACTCGTCGATTCTTAAATTCATGGAACGAACAATACAAGCTACAGCCCCATATTTTGCTGCCTTTGCGGCACCACTGCCTCTTTGGTTTACTGCCCCACCGTAAGCATGAAATGTTTCTATATGCGTAGCTTCCATTGGGCGATTGTAGAATACAATTTTGCCTTTTATTTTTTGCTCGCCAAGTTTATCTAGTTCATCAAAGTTTTGTACTTCTATAACTTCCGCTTTTATTCCTTTTGCGGATGTTGCAACGGAGCCGCCCAATGCGCAAATATTTACGGCTTGTTTAGTAGTAGAAATTTCTGCTTTTGCATCATCTAACCTACGCCATACCGGTACTTTTACTTCTTGTAAATACACACGATCAAAACCGTATGATTTCATTTTCTCTTCTAAATAGATAACGGATTTGTCGGCATTCTCAGAACCACTTAATCGCGGGCCAATGCTCTTGCATAAGTATCGCAAGGTTTCATAACAATCGCTTTTTGTTAAAGCAGTTTTGTAAATATTACTGATGGTGCTAGAGTCGTTTAATTGACTATAGCCCAAAGCAGGAAGCAATAGAAAGATTAACAGTTTTTTCATAACTCAATATAGATATAATTAGCTAATTAGTCAATTAGCTAATTAGCTAATTAAAGTACGATCTCTTCTAACTTCGAATTGAACAACTTGTATTGTAAATACTGATAGTTATTATCTGCTTTTACACTGATCCATTTCTTGTATTTGAAATACCATTTCAGCTGTTGAGAGATAAATCCTTTTTTCAAATAAGCTTCAATAAATGGATGTACCGTTAAGGTAATTCCTTTTTCATTTTGCTCATTTAATACATAGTTTAAATTATTTTCGATATCGTCTAATAAAATAATACTTGCACGAATTTCGCCTGTACCTCCACAACTAGGGCATTTCTCAACAGTAACAATGTTCATTTCCGGACGAACACGTTGACGAGTAATTTGAACTAAGCCGAATCTGCTTGGTGGTAAAATAGTATGTTTTGCTCGGTCTTCGAGCATAACTTCTTTTAAATGATCGAACAAAATTTTCTTGTTCGATGCTTTGTGCATATCAATAAAATCAATCACAATAATTCCACCCATGTCTCGCAAACGTAATTGGCGAGCAATTTCTTTTGCTGCCTCCATGTTTACTTGCAATGCATTTTCTTCTTGATTAATTTCTGTAGAACTTCTGTTTCCAGAGTTAACATCAATTACATGTAATGCTTCGGTATGCTCAATAATTAAATAAGCTCCACCGTGTATGTTTACTGTTTTTCCGAATAAGCCTTTTATCTGACGCTCTACTCCAAAGTGCTCGAAAATTTGTTCTCTGCCTTTGTAAAGCTTTACAATTTTCTCTTGTTCTGGGGCAATTTGATGAATGTATTGTTTAATATCTTCGTAAATCTCCGGACTGTCAACATGTATATTATTGAAAGATGCATTAAGCATGTCTCTTAATACCGTTGCGGTTTTATCCATCTCTCCAAGTATACGCTTCCCAGGTTCGGTAGTGACTAATTTTGCACTAAAACTTTCCCAACGAGCTACTAACTCATTTAAGTCATTATGCAATTCGGAAACACCTTTGCCTTCTGAAACGGTGCGTATGATTACTCCGAAATTCTTTGGCTTTACACTTTCAATTATTTTCTTTAATCGGTTGCGTTCGGCAGATGTTTTTATTTTTTTTGATACAGATATAACATCCGAAAATGGTACTAATACCACATAACGGCCTGCCATTGATATCTCCGAACTTAATCGTGGTCCTTTAGAAGATATGGGTTCTTTCGCAATTTGAACTGGAATAATTAAATTTTTTCCGAGCACCTCAGAAATTTTTCCGCTCTTATTAATGTCTTGCTCTAATTTGAAGTTTTCTAATTTAATCACTTCGTTTTTAGGAGCAGTACGTACGCGTTTGGCATACTTCAAGAGGGATTGTACCTGCGAACCAAGGTCGAGGTAATGTAGAAATGCATCTTTTTCATATCCTACATCTACAAATGCAGCGTTCAAGCCGGGCATTATTTTTTTAATACGCCCAAGATAAATGTCGCCCACAGAAAAGTTATTATTAACTTTTTCGTGGTGTAATTCAATCAATTGCTTGTCCTGCATCAATGCTAGCACTACACCAGTAGGCGTGGCATTAATAACAAGTTCTTTGTTCAATTTAAATTTCTTTTTTCACACAAATCACCCTGCCATACAGAATAATGAACAGCTATTTTCTATGAATGAAAATAAATAAGTCATGCACGAAAACGCTAAGCGCTCGTGCATGATAAAAGATTGTACAGCTTTGTTTAAAGCTTATTTCTTTTTATGTCTGTTTTTTCTCAAACGCTTTTTACGTTTGTGAGTAGCCATCTTATGTCTTTTTCTTTTCTTACCGCTTGGCATAAGTTCAATGTTTAAAGTGATACAATTATTTTTCTAATGTTTTTATATAATCATCAATCCCGTTTACAATCTGAGGATCAATAACATACTCTTTTGCTTTTGTCAATGCGCTTATTGCACTTTTCTTGTCGCCGCTTTGTTCAAAAGCTTCTGCAAGTAAAGCATAATTTTCGGCACTTGGCTTTTTCTTTACAACCGTTTCAAATCTGCTAATAGCTTTATCAAATTGTCCGGATTTCATTGAAAACAAACCGAGGTTCAAATTCGCATTCACATTTTCAGGGTCTGCCTGTACTACTTCACGTAATAAAGTTATTCCCTGCATTGGGTTTTCAGAGCCTTCTACTAAGCATGTTGCCACACCTGTTTTAGCATCTAAGTTTGCTGGGGCAATTTTCATTGCCTTTTCATAACTCGTTCTAGCTTTTTCCATTAATAATGGAGTTAAGTTGCTATCTGTGCTATTTCTGTAGGCATCTCTAAATGCATCTCCAGCTTTTACATACAAATCTGCATTGTTAGCTTCTTTTTCACTTTGCTCTAAAAAGTAAAATCCTGCTACTGCAAATTGTTTGTAAGCAAAATAAGCATCGGCTAATGCTAAACGGCTTTCTTTTTCCTGATCAGCCGATGCTTCTTTTAATTTTTGTTCTAATGAAGTGATGTTGTTCTTCACTTCCTCTGGAACACTTTTTAAAGCAGTACTTTTTAACTCCTCGAAGTTTAAGGTACTTGCAGTTTCAGCATTCTGAGTTTCTGCTTGGCCACCTTTGCTTGTATTTGGAGCAATAATATCAAGGTTATATAATACTACAACGAGTACTATTGCCGAGAATATTAAGGTCCATTGTAACTTACTTAGGGAGCGCATAAATTATTTTACTTCTACTAATGCTTTGTTTTTGCTTGAATTTTTAACTTTCTCAACAAACGTCTTAGCCGGTTTAAAACTTGGCACAAAGTGCTCAGGGATAATAATGGCTGTGTTTTTTGAAATGTTTCTAGCAGTTTTCTTTGCTCTTTTTTTCACGATGAAAGAACCAAAACCTCTTACATACACATTTTCACCTTCTTGAAGTGAACCTTTAATTACTTTGAAGAAAGACTCCACTGTTTCTTGTACGTCTACTTTCTCAATTCCTGTTTTCGCTGCGATTTCAGCGATAATTTCAGCCTTAGTCATTGTTTCTATTATTTATTTATTATACAATTTATTGCTCTTTTTTGGGGATGCAATTATAGGGCTTTTCATTCATAATCAGAAATAAAATGTTAAAAATCACACAATTATTATTTTTAACCGACAAATACTAAGTCTTTGAAAATCTTACACTTGCTTTATTGCTCTATTTTGAAAGCTAATTCATCATAAATTTGAGATATTTGAGGCATGTATATTAGTAATACACTTATTTCATGGTACCATCAACATAAAAGAGATTTGCCTTGGAGAAATACTACCGACCCATATTTTATTTGGTTGTCGGAAATTATTTTACAGCAAACCCGTGTTGAGCAAGGTCGCCCGTATTACGAACATTTTATTTTAAAATATCCTGATGTGAGTGCTTTGGCAATGGCATCTACGGATGAAGTAATGCGCTCTTGGCAAGGCTTGGGCTATTATAGCCGTGCTCGCAATTTACATTTCGCTGCGAAACAAGTGCACAATAATTACAATGGATTCTTCCCTAATAGCTATGCAGAGCTTCTCAAGCTAAAAGGAGTAGGAGAGTACACTGCTGCTGCCATTGCATCTTTTGCGTTTAAAGAGGCCAGCCCTGTGCTCGATGGGAATGTGTTTCGGTTCCTCTCTAGGTATTTTGGTATACACACCCCTATTAATTCGCCAAAAGCGAAAAAAGAATTTATAGCCATCGCTTCTGAACTTATCGACCAAAAAAATCCCGATGTATTTAATCAAGCAATTATGGAGTTTGGAGCATTACAATGTAAGCCTCAAAGCCCAAATTGTAATAAATGTCCATTTCAATTAAGCTGCTGGGCACTTGCAAATAATAAAGTATCTGAATTGCCCATAAAAGACAAAAAATTAAAAAGAAGAACGCGCTTCTTTAATTATTTTATTTTGAAAAATGAAGGGGCTCATGTGCTGAGAAAAAGAACCGAAAAAGATATTTGGCAAGAGATGTACGAGTTCCCTCTCCTCGAAACCGAAAAAGAAATGCCGGAAATGGAGGTTTTAGAACTGGCCATCGAGTCGAAATTATTGTCGGAGAATATGGAAGTATTAAAAATATCCGAAAAAATTAAACACGTTTTAAGTCACCAAGATATTTTTGCAAGATTTTTCGAAATTTCCGACCCGCGTTTTCAGTATCAAAATCGCGATAAATACCTATATATTAAGGATGACGAAATAAGCTTTTTTGCATTGCCCCGCCTAATCGAAGCCTACTTACAAAAATAATTCATACCTTTATTTCGTTAAAAAAATACAAATTATGTCAGGTGTAAACAAAGTGATTTTAGTCGGACATTTGGGCAAGGACCCAGAGGTTAGACATTTGGAGAATGGTGTGAACGTTGCTTCGTTTTCTCTGGCAACAACCGAAACTATTACAAATAAGAACGGGGAAAAGCAAGACCTAACCGAGTGGCACAATATTGTGGTGTGGCGCGGACTTGCAGATGTTGCGGAGAAATATTTGAAAAAAGGAAAACAAATTTATGTAGAAGGTAAAATTAGAACTCGTTCTTGGGATGATAAAGAAGGAGTGAAAAGATACACTACTGAAATTGTTGCCGATTCGTTTACCATGTTAGGTAAAAAAGAAGATGGTGGAAACTCAAATTCTGGAAACATGAACACGAGCATTCCTTCTGCTTCTGAAATTGTAAACAGTGCAGGCGGAGAAGATGATTTACCTTTTTAATTTTAATTAAATTATTAAATTTTGGAAACACAGACGGATCCTTATCCCTCCCAAGAAGCAGTTGGTCTAGTGCAAAACTATTTAGCAGTTGACCAACTGTTTTTATACTTCATTATAATTATTGTTGCTTTGTTTTTATTGGCTTTGTATAGCGCTGCCGAAAAAGCAATACTCAGAATTAAAGATAAAGACATTGCCGATTTAAAAAAATCGGATACCGAATCAGAAGAGCGATTGCTAGGCTTGCTCGATCAACCAATGCGATTACAAGCAGCACTTTCTATAAGTATAACTTTTTTACTAGTTATAGTTGCAACCATCCTAAACATTATATTTCACTACTATTTCCAAGAGTACTTAAGTTATAATGTGGAGATATTTTTGTTCAGCGTATTCATCACACTTATACTTTTAAAAACAGCCACTTTTATACCTGGTTTATATGCTACGAGATATTATCTTGGATATTCTCGTTGGGTAGTTGGCTTACTTTCTGCTACACAATGGATTTTAAAACCAATTATTGAGCTGTACTTTTTTGTATTCAGAATCTTAAACAAATTAGTTCCAAAATCTTATAGAATTAATGAAGATGAAATGAATCGCATGAACGATTCTGAATTAATAAATGAAGAGAACGAAGAAGAGCAAATGATTTTAAAAGGCATTGCGAACTTTGGAAACATATCTGTAAAACAAGTGATGCGAAATAGAATGGATGTAGTAGCCATTGATTTTGAAATGGAATACAAACAAGTTGATAGAAAGATAAAAGATACTCGCTATTCTCGTTTACCAGTATATGAAAATAATTTAGACACCATTAAAGGAATTTTATACGTTAAAGATTTAATGATAAACCGCGACGAAGTAAATTTTGAGTGGAAATCCTTAATTCGCCCGGCATTTTTTGTGCCCGAGTATAAAAAAATAGACGATTTATTGAAGGAGTTTAGAACTCGCCATACACACATTGCAATTGTGGTAGATGAATATGGAGGAACCTCTGGAATAGTAACACTAGAAGACATCTTAGAAGAAATTGTGGGTGATATTACTGATGAGTATGATGAAGCCGATGATGAATTACGTTATTCTAAACTCGACGACCACAATTATGTATTTGACGGAAAAACTCCTCTTACCGATATTTATAAATTGTTAGATATTGATGAAGAAACATTCGATGAAATACGTGGTGAAGCAGATACCATTGGAGGTTTAGTATTGGCCATTGCAGGTAGATTTGTAATGACAAAAGAAAAAATAACATTCGAAAATTTTATTTTTACAGTAGAGTCGGCGGATAGGCGACGAGTGAAAAGAGTAAAATTTACAATAGTAACAGAAGATGAATAAAACTTTATTATTTGTACTAATCAGTATATTTTTTATTTCTTGTAACAACGATTATAGCCCTAAACCCCGAGGGTATTACAGAATTAATTTACCCGTGAAGACCTATAAAAATTACAAAAGCGATTGCGCCTACTCTTTTAACATTCCTACATACAGCGAGGTGGTAAATGATAGCACTGCAGATGCAACGGAATGCTGGAAGAATGTTGTTTATAAAGGCTTAAACGGCCGACTACATATGAGTTACTATAAAATCGCTAACAAACAAATGTTGGCTTCGTTAATAGAAGACTCTCGAAGATTAGTTTTTAAACACACAGTAAAAGCAGATGGAATTAGCGAAAGTCGTATCGACCATCCAGATGCAAAAGTTCATGGATTGTACTATGATATAGAAGGTAATGCAGCTTCATCTGTTCAGTTTTTTGTAACAGATAGTACAGAGCATTACTTACGCGGCGCGTTGTATTTCTACGCATCACCTCAAATAGATTCTATAAAACCTGTTTTAGATTTTGTGAAAAAAGATATTGCAGTAATGCTCGAAACTTTTAAATGGCAATAGTTAGTGTGCTAGTGTGATAGTATGCTAGTGTGCTAATGAGATAGCATACTAGCACACTAATAAAGGTGTATTTCTTCTGCCTGAATAATTTCCTTCGTAACGTTATCCTGAATAAAGGCCACATACGTCATGTGTTTATCGCTCCAACTTGGGTCGAGTGTATGGGTATACGTTTTATTGGTATTATAACCTTTAGGAATAATGCTATTGTTAGTATATAACTTATCGCCCCATGTAGAATTTACGGCAGCTCTTAATAAGTGTCGATGTACAAAATTTGACACATCTATGTTTCCGCCAGTGGGGCTGCATTGTGCATAATATTTTTGCCAATTTATTACACTGTCTTCAACAGCATATAAAACTAATTGATGTTCTGCACTTGCTTCTTTTAAATACTTCGCACTAATTTGTATTGTTACTGTACGAGTACCTGCATTGTATGTTTTACTCATATCTAGCTCTGCTATTACAGCAGTATCTAAAGATGCAATGGCACTAGCCCATGCAGTTGCAGATAATACTCTATCACTATTATAAGGTGTTCTGCTTACCATACCTGCAGGCAATCCAATTCCACAGGTATTACAACCAACATCAAAAGCAGTTGCTAATTCTTCACCAGCAGTTGTTCTGTAATCTGTTCTAAATTTAGAGCCACTAGGGTAGGGCTCTGCAAAAAATCCAACGTGTGTACTCACCACAATTACTCGTTCTCCGTAAATAGAATCTAATTTCTTAGCTTCTTCAGCAGCACATGGGCAATTGCCACAAGTATGCCCGGTATAATCTTCTAACAATATTTTACGAAGTGGTTTAGTTGTATCAATGTTATTGTTTGCTTGTTCATCAAATGGTCCTTCTAATACATCACATGATGTAATAACTATTGAAAATGCGAATGCAATAAATAAAATGTTTTTCATCTTAATAAAATTAAAAAGTAGAGGTAATAGAAACTCCAAATCCGTTTGATGCTGGAATTTGGCGACACACACCTCCCACACATAAAAATCCTTCACGCTGTTTACCGTATGATAACGCTATACGAGTTGCATTTTGTATATATCCGATAGATGTAGAAACATAATGAACTTCTTTTAATGAATTTCTTGGATTTTCATAATTGTACTGATCGATTAATGCAAAGAACCAATGTGGCGAAACAGTATATTCTACTAATGCCATCGCCCATGAGCCGTCATCTTTTTTATTTAATAAATGTTGAAGTTCTGTTCTAACAGTATTCTTTTTGTTTATTTTATATTGAGTTTCTAAAATATTGATGTGAGAATATAAAGTACCGAAACCCGACAATCCTTGCACCACATCTTTATTGAAAATTTGATACATATATGTGTACGTTAATTTCCAATTTGCATCTATTTTTTTAGTTACTACTAATTCCCAATCTTCATACATTAATACTTTACCCGATGCGATTTTATTTACTTCATATCCAAAATCGTCGCCAGTTTTACTTGTATCTAAACTACTAACATGCGAGTAAGCCAAACTTACCATTGTTCCGTATTTGCCACCTAATGTAGTTCCTTTTTTAAAGTTGTATGATATTTCTGCTTGGTATCCGAACTCCCCATTTGGTTGAGTAGCATAAGGATAAAAAGAAGCAAATGCATAAGTATATTGTTTCGTAATTGCTGGCAAATAATTTATCAGTAATACGTTTCCAGTTGCATCTCTGTTAGATTTAAAATCCATATTATCTACAAACTTTGCGGATGCTAATACGCTCAAGCCTTTATTTGCATAGGTAGCCGATGCAAATAATGCAGAACCTGGTTTATAAATGTATTGATTTGTAAACGACGGGTCGTTTATTTTATAAGCATACTCAGCATAGAAATTCATCTTCGGAGTAATAATATTTATACGAGCCGCCGATGATGCCACATTTTCTGGTAAAATTTTTAAAGGGTTTTGATCTTCTTGGTATTTACTAACTATGCTTGCACCAATTATGTATGTTGTGCTTTTATCTGATAAAGAAGGAATCACTTCATTTAAATTAATTTCACCATCAAAACCTCTTACAATACCTTCTCCTTTTTCGAAGAAAAAACGTTGTTGGCCGATAACAGCTTTTAAGTAAATTCCTTTTTTAGGTTGATAACGAATTCTCACTCCATCCATTGCATTGTCTACTCCCAACCCTCGCTCTTCATAGCTTCTGAAAATTAAACCTGTACCAAATTGCTCATAGAAATTACCAACGGTAAATTCTAAATTATCAACTTCATAAGATGCGTATCTATAGGTAATACCACTTCCGTTATACCTTGAATCGAAACCAACCAACGGGCCTAAGTACGATTCGTATCTTAAACCAGCTTTAAACTTTCCTCTAGTATAGTTGAGGTTGGCAAAGCTGTTCATTCTTATTTTTTCGTCTATTTTTTGTGCACCAATTATGCTGTCTTCAATATAGTTTTGCGCATCAAATTGGAAATTACCGTGTAGCTCGCCGGCGTTAAAATTATTTTGATTTTCTTGAGCGTATGCGATGCTTGTTGCAAACAAAAAACTCAAAAAGAATATTTTTTTCATTTTATTACTCTTTAATCGATTCGCCTTTTGCTAGTTTTTGTACTAATTCGTATAACTCATCTTCATCTCCAGGAGTGTAAGAATTATGTTGCCAAACTACTTCGCCTTTTCCATTAATTAAAAAAGTATGAGGAATGTTGTTCACATTTAAAGCGCGTTTAAAATCGCCGTTCGGATCTAAATAAATTTCGTATTCCCAATTGCGTGCTACTACAAATGGATGCACACGTGCAGAATTTCTAGAGTCGTCTGTTGATATTGCTACGACTTTTACACCGGTTTCTTTTTGCCATTCTTCATATACTTCAGAAATAGCAGTTAGCTCTTGCACACAAGGCTTGCACCAAGTTGCCCAAAAGCTTATAATCATTGGTTTGCCATCATTTGATAAAAGCGAAGTATTAAAAGTTTCGCCAGCAATTTTCTTCACATCAACAGATGGAATTTTGCTTTGAGCATTTGAAACGATTGCTGCGCTTATTAAGCAAATCGCCAGTAAGATTTTTTTCATTTTTTAATTAGTGCTTATAGGAAAAGTTAAAATTAATGATTTCCATTAAATTATAAACAAAAACAGCCAATATTTCTATTGGCTGTTTTTAATAATATTTAAAACTGAATTAGCGAGTTAAAGCAACTTTAGTGCTTACTACATCGTTACCAATTTTAATTGTAGCTTGGTAAATACCATTAGCAACAGATTCGTTTGCTGTCCAAGTTAAGAACTGAGAACCTCCAACAAATTTAGCATCAGCGCTAGTATAGATTAAACGACCAGTTAAGTCGTAAATTTCTAATGTAGCAGCTTCTGTAATTTTATTCAATTTCACTTCAAAGTTTGTAACACCGTTTGAAGGATTAGGGAATGTATTTACAGTAAATGCATCAGCTTTTTTAGTAGTGATACCTGTACTGAAGTTTTTCTCATTTGTATTGTAAACCTCACCAGTGTTAGCATCCGTAACCCAAGCTATAATGTGTACTTTATCTGGGTTAATACCTGCAGGCAACGTATATGTATAGTTATATGTATGAGTTGAGTTAGCAGTTACAGAAGTAGGTAAACTAGCTTCAGTACCTACCCAATTTCCTAAAATTGCACGAGCAACATGGTCATAAACCATTTGTGCTGCTGGTACTGGATCAGGTAAATTATGGTAGTTACCCATTGGTCCTGCAGCATTATTTGCATATGCATTTCTTTGGTTGTAACCAGAACCAGTACCCCTAACAGCATCTTCAACAACTACGCAATTGAAACGTAAATCGCCAGATAAATCAGCAGCAAAATTAGCAGATAAATCAATGTTATAAGCTCTTGTACCTGCATTATAAGTTGCATTTACAGTTATATCACAAGGAGTGTAACCATTGATTCTTACATCATATTCATCAAAGAATTGTGATGGATCGAATTCGCCATTTTTACGATCAACTAAACCACTTGGGTAACCAGCAATATATCCAGCTAAGTTAGCATCGTATTCTGTAACTACCATTGGGTCGTTATTGTGAACTGCTACTAACATTGCAGTTGTAGGATAAACTTTGTGTAATGAGTCCATGTAAACAGCACCTCTTGGGCACCATTGGCACCATGTACCAGTAGCTTCCTCAAATAATACACGTTTAGTAGGTTGGAATGCTAATGCAACAATTGATTGACTTAAAGTATCATTCGCTTTGTTATTATCACCTGTTAATTCTGCCCAAACTTTTACTGGCCATGTACCCGCAGAAGGGATTACAAATGGAGTAGAGTGGTTGAAAGTATAAGATGTTGCAGAAGGAATATTTAATCCGGTTAAGTTTGTAGTTTGTGTAGAACCATTAGCTGTATATTTAATTGCTAAGCTAGTTATTGGACTAGAACCTGCATTTAATATTTCACCAGTAATGTTTACAGTTGAACCTGCTCCACCAAATGGAGAGAACGTTAATTTGTTCATTGCAACATCATTAGCTGGTTGAACACCGTTGATGAATCTGTAAAAAGCATTATCAACAGGGGTGTCTTCAGTACCACCATTTGTAACTACAGATGGAGTATTTGGTGCACCATTTACTGTGTATGCGTTTGAACCATCAACCTGAATACCGATTGTTAAAGAAAGAGGAGTTACATAAGTTCTTTGATCTACAATGTAAATATCATTTGTAGTTTCTTCTAACACTATACCCCAATATGTCCAGTTTGTTCCTGATGAACCTGGAGCTGAATATGAGGTAAATTGAATCCAATATTGGCGGAATGGAGCATCTCCAAACACTTTCCAACGAATAACGTCGTTAGCACCTTGACCAGATAAACCCCAAACCATGATAGAATTATCAGGAATAGAAGCACTTGGTAATGCTTGGTTTGTAGAACTAGGTACAGCACCTGCGGTTGTTGAGAAAGTTAATACACCTGATGTTGAAACTTTGTAAGCAGTTACTGGAGCACCATTAAAATTAAATGTAAAGTCACTTGGTAATGTAGCTACAGTTGACCATGCTGGTGTGGCACTGGTAGTAGCGATGTTTGTCCATCCTGCAGTACCTGGTTGCTCAATATCTGTGTTTACACCTTTTGGGTTTTCACCAGCAGATAAGTTCGGTAGATAGTAGTATTGTGCGTTTGCTATTGTAGCAAAAGCCAGCACAATCATTAAAGTAAAAATTTTTTTCATTTTTTTATATAGATTTGTAGTGTTAAAGATGCAAATTAGCATCAAATAATGTACCATAATAGAGAAAAAAATTTAAACTAACAATAATATTGGTATAATTTTCGCTGTATAAGTTAAATTTCAATAAAATAACCATGAAAAAATCTTTACTTTTAGTAATTTTTAGCTGTATTTTCTGTTTTGC
>JAGVEE010000164.1 GCA_020058405.1 Sphingobacteriales bacterium | reverse complement strand
CTATCCTGGCCCATAGGGAAAAAACTACTCTATAAATTCTGCTTAAGACCACTTCTCGATTCAAAATGGTTGTAGGATGGCGCACTTCTTTAAAAAGTGGGCCTATGAAACTTCGAACTTTCTTTGTCTTAATTTGTCTTTTATTTTGGACATTAAGTTAATAGGTTATTTAGTTATTATGCAAACAAATGCCACGAAGGCCAATAACCTAATAAATATTAACTCAATAACCAATAACTATTAACTCACACATACAGACTCACATGCTCACCAACAAAGTTGCCCAAAGCGGCCTCATAAGTTTCGATTTAGCAAACTACTACCATAAAGGGGAAAGGGTGTTATACGATATTAAAGACAATCTCTTTCATGGCTTAATGTTAAAAGAGAAAGATTTCAGAGAATTTATAAAACAACATGACTGGGCACAGTATGAAGGTAAAAATGTTGCGATAATTTGCAGTGCAGATGCGATTGTGCCTACATGGGCGTTTATGTTATTAGCAACTAAAATAGAACCTTACGCGAACATGTTGGTATTTGGAGATTTAAATGAGTTAGAAAATGCCTTGTTTAGGCAAGCTTTATCTGCTATCGATTTAAATGAATTTAAAGATCAACGAATCGTAATAAAAGGATGTGGGGATATTCCAGTTCCGGTTTCCGCATATGTTGAAATTACGAGGTTGTTTAGGCCTATAGCCAAAAGTATAATGTATGGAGAACCTTGTTCAACTGTGCCTTTATATAAAAAAGTTGCAGAATAGTTTTATAATTGCATAATATTTAGCTACACCTAAACTGATGAAAAAATTACATTTTCCTAATTCCTTTTTCCTATTTTTCTTTTTTCTTTTTTCTTTTTTCTTTTTTATCTCTTTACACAAGGCCTCAGCCCAACTCCAACCCGACTTCAAACTCGGAGCCTTCCAAATTGGCGAAAAGTTAAAATATACTGCACGTTATGGCTTTATACATGCGGCAGAAGTAACCATGGAAGTTCAAGAAGCTAAAAAAGAAATTAACGGCAAAAAACCATTACACTTTGTAGCAAATGGGAGAACCACTCCATCTTTTGATTGGTTTATGAAAGTGCGTCATCGTTACGACTCATACGTAGATCAAAAAGAGTTGCTGCCGATGCAGTTTACAGAAAGCGTAAGAGAAGGTAAATACAAAAGAGATAGTTATGCTAATTTCGACCAAAAAGCCAATAAAATAGTAGCTTCTAAAGGCACCTTTACTTCTAGCGATGTAACCTTCGATATTTTATCAATGTATTATTTTGCAAGGTGTTTGGATTTGAAAGATGTAAAAGTGGGTGAAATAATTAAAATGAAATATTTTTTGGACGACGGTATTTATCCTTTAGATATAGAATACTTAGGGAAAGAAACCATTAGTACAGAAAGTGGAAAATTTGAATGCATAAAATTTAGTCCGGCATTACAACCAGGCAGAGTATTTAAAAAAGACAGCCGAATGTACATGTGGATCACTAACGATGCCAATAGAATTCCGGTAAAAGTAGAAGTAGAAATTTTAATCGGTTCGGTGGTCCTTGAATTACAAAAATACCAAGGCTTAAAGAACCCAATCACCTCATCCAGATAATTAATGATCCCTCACGAAAATACTATACTTTCCGACGAATTATTTACAGAACAATTTATTTGCAACCTCGATAAATGTAAAGGAGCATGTTGTGTAGAAGGAGATTCGGGAGCACCTTTAGAAGAAGAGGAATTAGGTATTATTGAAGATGTGTTTGAAAAAGTAAAGCCGTATTTAAATGCCAAAGGTTTAAAAGCAATTGAAGAGCAAGGCAAATGGACTTTAGATTTTGATGGAGATTATACCACCACTTGTGTGGATGGAGATAAAGAATGTGCGTATGTAGTATTTGAAAACGGGATGACTCAATGTGCATTTGAAAAAGCGTATAATGACGGAGTAATCACGTGGAAGAAACCAATTTCATGCCATTTGTACCCAATAAGAATTACTAAATATCCTGATTACGAAGCATTAAACTACGATCGTTGGAGTATTTGCAGCGATGCTTGTAGTTTTGGAAAAGAGCATAAAGTTTCGGTTTTCGAATTTTTAAAAGAGTCTCTTGTTCGCAAATATGGCGAAGAATGGTACGAGCAGGTTTCGAAGTATAGAAATTCATAAAAATTCCTTAGTTCTCATTCCATAATTTTCCTTATTTTCGTTTCTTAATTGTTTATAATGAAAGGGATAATTTTAGCAGGAGGTTCAGGTACCCGACTACATCCATTAACGTTAGCCATGAGCAAGCAAATGATGCCTGTTTATGACAAACCCATGATTTATTATCCTCTTTCTTGCTTAATGATGGCAGGAATAAAGGATATCTTAATTATTTCAACTCCTCAAGATTTACCAAATTTTCAACGTTTATTAGGTGATGGAAGTTCACTAGGTTGTTCATTCAGTTATAAAGTGCAAGAGCAACCGAATGGCTTAGCTCAAGCCTTTGTAATTGGAGATGAATTTATTGGCGATGATAAAGTAGCCTTAATTTTAGGCGATAATATATTTTATGGTTCTGGCTTGGCAGAATTATTGCAAAAAAACAATAATCCGGATGGAGGTGTAGTATATGCATACCATGTAGCCGACCCTGAGCGATATGGAGTGGTAGAGTTTGATGAGCAATTAAATGCTAAATCAATTGAAGAAAAACCAACAAATCCTAAATCTAATTATGCAGTACCAGGTTTATATTTTTACGATAACACTGTAGTAGAAATCGCAAAAAATATAAAACCTAGTCCAAGAGGCGAATATGAGATAACCGACGTTAATAAGGTATATTTAGAACAAGGTAAATTGAAAGTAAGCATACTAAACAGAGGAACAGCCTGGTTAGATACTGGAACTTTCGCTTCCTTAATGCAAGCTGGGCAATTTGTACAAGTGATAGAGGAACGCCAAAATTTAAAAATTGGTTGTATAGAAGAAGTAGCTTACAGAATGGGATACATAAGCAAAGAGCAATTAAAGAAATTAGCCGAACCGCTTGTAAAAAGTGGCTACGGACAGTACCTAAAAAGGATTAGCGAGGACGGTCCCCGAACGTAGCTAAGCGGAGTTGAGGGGCGAATTAGCGAATTAACGAATTAGCGAAGAACACTGAGCACAAACAATATAAAAAAGGAGAAAAGATGAATTATTTAGGACCAGAATTAGCACAATTTTCTGACCAAATTGATTACGCGATTAAAAATTATAAGTCGCATGGTAAAAAGCTTAGTGATTTTAATCACATTGTTATTAGTGGGCTTGGTGGTTCGGGTATTTCAGGCAGAAT
>JAGVEE010000015.1 GCA_020058405.1 Sphingobacteriales bacterium | reverse complement strand
CGCAGAAGAGGCTTTTTCACTAAAAAAATGAAATCAATTTTATTGTTTTCTGCTATTTTTTGTATTTCGATAGCTACGACTTATGCAAATGAGTCGGAAAAACACGAAAATCACACAACAGAACTTGCTGATTCTACAAGCCATGTTGTTGACACTGCACACGCAGCTCAACACGGTGAAGAAGAGGCATTTAACGCTGGTGAAATGATATTACATCACATAGCGGATGGACATGAGTGGCATTTATGGGGTCATACATCTATTGGTTTGCCAGTTATTTTATATACTGATAAAGGAATTGAAACATTTTCTTCAAGTAATTTCCATCACGGAGATTCTGCTTACAAAGGCAAGCATTATACTTACAAAATAGAACACAATCATATTAAAGTTTTAAACGAAGCAGGTTTAATTGATGAAGAAGCATCTAAGAAAGTAATGGACTTTTCGATTACTAAAAACGTAGCATCTATGTTTTTATCTATGATTCTATTATTCTTAATATTTACTTCGGTTGCTAAATCTTACAAAAAGAGAGAAGGAAAAGCACCAAAAGGATTCCAATCTGTAATTGAACCAATTATTGTATTTGTAAGAGACGAGATAGCAAAACCGAATTTAGGATACAAATACGCACGTTTTATGCCATTTTTATTAACCATTTTCTTTTTTATATGGATTAATAATATGATGGGTTTAATTCCATTTTTCCCAGGAGGAGCTAATTTAACGGGGAACATTGCATTTACATTGGTAATGGGTGTAATTACTTTTATCGTTACAAATTTAAATGGTAATAAAGCATATTGGCAACACGTATATGCACCACATGTACCAAAGGCATTATGGCCGATCATGATACCAGTAGAAATTATTGGTTTATTAGCGAAGCCATTTGCATTAATTGTCCGTTTATTCGCGAACATTACAGCAGGGCACATTATTGTATTGAGTTTAATTTCATTGATTTTTATCTTTAAAAGTTTGGCTATTGCTCCAGTTTCGGTAGCATTCGTAATTTTTATGGATGTATTAGAATTATTAGTAGCATTTTTACAGGCCTTCATTTTTACAATGTTAACGGCATTGTTTATAGGAACGGCTGTTTCTGAAGAACATGGTGAGCATGAGCATTCTGAAGAACATCACTAAGAATAAATTGAATAAATAAATAGAATTAATTTTTAACTTAAAATAAAATAAAATGACAGGAAGTATCGCAGCAATTGGTGCCGGTTTAGCAGTAATCGGTGCTGGTTTAGGTATCGGAAGAATTGGTGGTTCTGCAATGGAAGGTATTGCACGCCAACCAGAAGCAGCTTCAAAAATCCAAACAGCAATGATCATCGCAGCAGCCCTTGTAGAAGGAGTTGCATTATTCGGTGTGGTAGTTGCTTTGTTAGGAAATGGTTGATCCGACAAAAAGCCTGTAGCGATTGGCTA
Source organism: Sphingobacteriales bacterium (assembly GCA_020058405.1). Lineage (GTDB taxonomy): Bacteria > Bacteroidota > Bacteroidia > Sphingobacteriales > Sphingobacteriaceae > CAJBVG01. The sequence continues at coordinate 5,813 of JAGVEE010000015.1, read as the reverse complement.
CGGGCTTTTTTTAAACATTTGATTTTAATTATTAAAAATATACACTTAAAAATATGGAATTAGTAACCCCAAGTATTGGTTTAGTTTTTTGGACTACTATCTCTTTCCTTTTATTACTTTTCATTTTAGGCAAGTTTGCATGGAAGCCAATTATGAAGGCTCTTGACGATCGTGAGCGTTCTATTGAAGATGCGTTAAGTGCAGCTGAAAAAGCTAAAGAAGAGTTATCAAGATTAAATAACGAAAGTGAGCAATTGTTGAAACAAGCAAGAGCAGAGCGCGACCAAATATTGAAAGAAGCGAAAGAATTGAGAGATGGAATGGTTGCAGATGCAAAAGGTTTAGCTCAAACGGAAGCAAATAAATTAATTGATAAAGCGAAAGTGGAAATTGATAACCAAAAGAATGCCGCTTTAGCAGAAGTAAAAGCACAAGTAGCAACTTTATCAATTGAAATTGCAGAAAAAGTTTTGCGCAATCAATTAGACGATAAATCTAAACAAGAAAGCTTGGTGGCTGATTTATTGAAAGAAGTAAAATTAGGCTAAGATTAATTCGAAATAAAATTATGTCAGAAATTAGAGTTGCAACACGATACGCAAAAGCACTCATCGACTTAGCGATAGAACGTAATGAGCTAGAGCAAGTGAAAGGTGATATTGATTTGTTTTTGGCGGCTACAAAAGCTAGTTCTGAATTAGTTGCTGTACTTAAAAATCCGATTGTTCCGATTGATAAAAAAGGAAAAATATTAAAAGGACTTTTCGGTTCGCAAGTAACTAAAAGTACTCAATCATTCTTTGAGATTGTAGTTAATAAAACTAGAGCACAAGTATTACATGCAACTGCGAAAGAATTTATTGAGCAATACAACGAAAAGAAAAATATTTTAAAAGCAAAAGTAGTTTCGGCAACAAAATTAACAGAACAAGCTGCAAACGAAATTATAAATATTGTTGCTAAGGCTACAGGCAAACAAATTGTACTAGAGCAATTAGTTGACGAAAAACTTATCGGCGGGTTTTTATTAACTGTAGGCGATAAACAATTTGATACAAGTATTGCGAAGAGCTTACAGAAATTACAAAAGAGCTTCAGCAATTAACATAATTTAAAAAATAACATAATCAATAAACACAAAATACTATGGTAGAAGTAAGACCAGATGAAGTATCGGCGATATTAAGACAGCAATTGTCGGGCTTCAAGTCAGAATCTGAATTAGAAGAAGTCGGTACCGTATTACAAGTAGGAGATGGTATTGCGAGAGTGTACGGTTTAACAAAAGTACAATCGGGTGAGCTTGTAGAATTCGATAACGGATTACAAGGTATTGTATTGAACTTAGAAGAAGACAACGTGGGTGTTGTATTATTAGGAAGTTCTGACAATGTTAAAGAAGGAGATACTATTAAACGTACAAAACGTATTGCATCTATTAAAGTAGGTGATGGTATGTTAGGTCGTGTAGTAAATACATTAGGTCAGCCAATAGATGGTAAAGGACCTATTGCTGGAACATTATACGAAATGCCAATTGAGCGTAAAGCTCCAGGGGTAATTTACCGTCAGCCAGTTAATGAGCCATTACAAACAGGATTGAAAGCAATTGATGCAATGATTCCAATTGGTCGTGGACAACGTGAGTTAATCATCGGTGACCGTCAGACTGGTAAAACTACTGTGGCAATTGATACAATTATCAATCAAAAAGAATTTTACGATAAAGGGGAACCTGTTATCTGTATATATGTGGCAATTGGACAAAAGAATTCTACAGTAGCGAACATCGTTCGTACGTTAGAAGAAAAAGGTGCAATGGCATACTCAATTATTGTGGCTGCATCAGCTGCAGATCCTGCTCCAATGCAATTCTTTGCTCCATTTGCGGGTGCTGCAATTGGTGAATTCTTTAGAGATACAGGTCGCCCTGCATTAATTGTTTACGATGATTTATCTAAACAAGCAGTTGCTTACCGTGAGGTATCTTTATTATTACGTCGTCCACCGGGTCGTGAGGCTTATCCAGGTGACGTGTTTTACTTACACTCGAGATTATTAGAGAGAGCAGCAAAAATTAACGCGACAGATTCGGTAGCACAAGCAATGAATGATTTACCAGATTCTATTAAAGGAATTGTAAAAGGTGGTGGTTCATTAACAGCTTTGCCAATTATCGAAACTCAAGCAGGTGACGTTTCTGCATATATTCCTACAAACGTAATTTCTATTACCGACGGACAAATTTTCTTGGAGTCGAATTTATTCAACGCAGGTATTCGTCCGGCTATTAACGTAGGTATCTCGGTATCGCGTGTGGGTGGTAATGCTCAAATTAAATCGATGAAGAAAGTTGCCGGAACTTTAAAAGGTGATCAGGCACAATACAGAGAGCTTGAAGCGTTCTCTAAATTCGGATCTGATTTAGATGCAACTACAAAATTCGTATTAGATAAAGGTGCTCGTAACGTAGAGATCTTAAAGCAAGGTCAATACTCACCTGTATCGGTAGAAAAACAAGTAGCAATGATTTATTGCGGTACAAAAGGTTTATTGAGAAGTTTACCTGTAAATAAAGTAAAAGAATTTGAAGCTGAATATTTAAATCAGTTAGAGCTTCGTCACAAACCTACATTAGATGCAATTCGTGCAGGTAAAATCGACGATTCTATTACTACAGTTTTAGAAACTGTTGCGAAAGAAATTTCTTCAAAATATTAATTAATTAAATCTCGCTTTTAAAAGAGCGAGATTGCTTATATTTTTTCAAAAGAAAAATGGCAAATTTAAAAGAAGTACGTTTAAGAATAGCATCTGTAAATTCGACTCAACAGATCACAAAAGCCATGAAAATGGTTTCTGCTGCGAAGTTGAAAAGAGCAACAGACGCAGTTGTTCAAATGCGACCTTATGCAAATAAGTTGAAAGATATTTTAGCAAATCTTACAGCTAGTTTAGAAGGAAACGAAAGTGAGTACACCGTACAACGTGAGTTGAAAAATGTATTAGTAGTAGTGGTTACTTCTAACAGAGGTTTAGCAGGAGCATTTAACGCGAACGCAATTAAAACTGCAAATAATCTTATTAACGAAAAATATGCAGGATTTAAAAAATCTGGCAATTTACACATCGTTGCAATAGGTAAAAAAGCACAAGATTATTTTACTAAAAACAAGTTTAATGTTGTTGGTAATAATAATGATGTGTTTAATAATTTGAATTTCGGAACATCAACAAAAATTGCCAACGAAATTATGGCAGGATTTGTTGCAGGAGAATGGGATAGGGTAGAAGTAGTGTACAATCAGTTTAAAAATGCAGGTATGCAAATTTTAACTACCGAACAATTGTTACCAGTTCAAGCAACTGTAGCAAGTGCCACTGCTAAATCAAACGTAGATTATTTATTAGAGCCTTCACAAGAAGAAATTGTAAGCGGATTAATTCCTTCATCCGTAAAAATTCAATTATACAAAGCATTGTTAGATTCTCATGCTTCAGAACACGGAGCAAGAATGACTGCGATGGATAAAGCAACAGATAACGCAGGTGAATTATTGAGAGCATTACGCTTATCATATAACCAAGCGCGCCAAGCTGCTATTACAAATGAAATATTAGAAATTGTGAGTGGTGCGAATGCACTATCCGCAAGTTAATAGTAAAACAAGATTTTGAAATTTTAAATGGCCGCATTAATAATGTGGCCATTTTTATTTATCTTGGATAAAGATGAAATCTAAAGCAGCTGTATTTGTATTGTTTACCTTATTAAATACTAGTATAGGTGTTGCCCAACATTTAGTTTCAGTTACTGGTAACGTTTCCTTTAATAAAGTCAATCATGTTTCAATCCAATTGTTGTCTTTAGAATTAAAATCTTTATCGGTAATATCACTAAGACCAGGCTTAGAGTATGAGCGCAGGTTTTTATTCGACAATTTTTGGAATCAGAAATTTTACATGACGGATGTGTTGTATTTGCCTATAACTTATGGTGTACGACCAACACCAAAACTCTCTATTAACTCAACCCTTGGAATTCCATTAAGTAATAACATTACAGCTAATACTGATATTTATTTTAGAATGGGGCTTGATTATTTAGTGAATAAACATCTACAACTCGGTGGAAATTTTAAGTATAGTCCTGAATTTGATTTTTACCCTCGGTATTCACTATCGGCTAGTTATATTATAAACGACTATTATAAATCAAGTCAGAGGTATGCTAATAAAATAAGAAAAAGGTATAATAATAAAAAAGGACCCGGAGCATTTGAAAGAGAATTGGAAGCAAGTTTAGATAAAAAGAATTATCATGTCGCATTAGGAATTTCAACAAACGTAAGTTCATTTATTTTTATAAATTCTTTAAATATGGCAGCCACTCTAACTATTCAAAAGGCAGGTGGAAGAGGTGCTTTATATCAATTTAAAATAATAAAATCAGATTTTTTGGTTTTTGATTTCATCAGTTTTAATCGATACAAATATGTTGGTCCCGGGGTGTTTATTGGCGAACATAGAACCAATGAGAAAATTCAGTTTTATCATGGTGCTGATTTTGCAATGCTATTCAGCACGAACAGGCTTGCTTCTATTACTCAAAGATACCCTGTTATTGGGTATAAGCTAGGGATGGCATCTGGTAATTGGGGAATAAAAAATCGATTACGAATTGATGGAAATTTAAGCTTAAACACATTAGGTATAGGTGCTGGTTTTGAGTTAGCTTATCTTCTTAAGTAAACATTAACTTAATACATCTCTGAGTTCTTCTTTTTTATCGAACATCGATTTCGCAAATGGGCAAAGTGGAATAATTTTGATATTATTTTCTCTTGCATATTGAACCAAAGCTGAGAGTAATTGCGCTCCTGCTCCTTTGCCTTTTAATTCTTCACCAACTTCTGTATGGTCAATAATAATTAGTGCAGAGCTAGCAATTGAATACGTCATTTCTCCAACTAATTTCCCTTCCAACTCAACGTAGAAAGAGCCTTTAGTTTCTGATTGTTTGTGTTTGATTTCCATAATTCATTAAATAAAAATACGAGAAACAATATATAAATAAATATTTATGGTTCCTCGTATCTAATCAATTCTTATATAAATTGTACTCCCAGCTTAAATCTCCCTGCTCTTCGCTCAAAGCTCCACGCTATTACGCTTGCTTTGCAAACTGCACGTTAATGTTTAGCTTCACCTCATCACTCACTACTACACCACCAGCTTCGGTAATCGCACTCCACATTAAACCGTATTCTTTTCTGTTTATTTTACCTACTACTTCAAATCCTGCTTTAGTATTTCCGTAAGGGTCAACCATTATCCCACCAAGTTCTGCATCTAATTCTACCGACTTGGTTACATCTCTTATTGTTAAATCACCAACAAGTTTGTACTCATTTCCCGATACTTTTTTGAATGATGAAGAAACAAAGTTCATCGTTGGGTATTTTTCTGTTGAGAAAAAATCATCAGATTTTAAATGTCCGTTACGATCTTGTTGGTTCGTGTCGATGCTATTGGTATCTATGCTGAAATTGATACTTGCATTTTCAAAGTCGTCGTTTTCTGTGATAATTTCACCACCAAAAACGTTGAAAGTTCCAGTAACTGTAGAAATTACTAAGTGTTTAACTTTAAATTGTACTTCTGAGTGTGCAGGGTCTAAAACCCATTTAGTTGTTGTAAGTGTATTCTCCATATTTTCTAATATTTTTTAGTTTACAAATGATTTAACACTCTCAAGCGCAATTTGTTTGTTTAAACATATAAAAATATTTAAATACTTGGTATGTAGGTGT
>JAGVEE010000100.1 GCA_020058405.1 Sphingobacteriales bacterium | reverse complement strand
GTGCCAAATAGGAATCAACATTTCCAACAAGTGCAATTAATTTATTACCACCTCGTTTTAGTAATGGCACCAGCACTTTTATTTCCGGTGTATTTCCGCTCTTTGATATACAAATTACCTGATCTTCCTGCTGAATCGTGCCCAGATCACCATGTATAGCGTCTGCTGCATGCATAAACAAAGAGGGTGTACCAGTTGAATTAAAAGTGGCTACTATTTTGTTTGCAATGATCGCACTTTTGCCAATTCCTGTAACCACTACTCGGCCTTTTGATTCAAATATTTTTTTTACGGTGTTGTAAAAGTCACTGTTCAATTGATTCTGAAGTTGTAATATGGCATCTGCTTCAATTTTTAAGGCTTTTTTAGCTATATCGAGTATTTCTTTTTCTGTCTTCAATATTGTATAATTTATGGTGTAATATTCACAAAAATATGTTATTTTAGAAATCAATTAGAGCAATTATATAAATAATTCATTTTCGGAGTGTTAGGATGATAGAGACCAAGAAATTACTGTTTGACAATCTACATAACTTCTTTGGGTTCGACCAATTTAAAGGTCAACAAGAAGATATAATTACCAACATCTTATCGGGCAACGATACTTTCGTGATTATGCCTACAGGTGCTGGTAAGTCGATGTGTTATCAGTTACCTGCAATGATGAGCGACGGAACAGCAATTGTTATTTCTCCTCTTATTGCCTTAATGAAAAACCAAGTTGACCAAATTCGCGCATTTGGTAGTAATGATAGTATTGCTCACTTTTTAAATTCATCTTTAACAAAGGCCGATATTTTAAAAGTGAAGAACGATGTATTGTCTGGAGATACTAAACTCCTATACATTGCTCCAGAATCAATGGCCAAACAAGAAAACTTAGATTTTCTTATATCAGCTCAAATATCATTTGTAGCGATAGATGAAGCACATTGTATTTCTGAGTGGGGTCATGATTTTAGACCGGAATACAGAAAGATACGTTCTGTAATAAATCAGATTGGTGGAAAGGTGCCTATTATAGCTTTAACAGCCACCGCTACCCCAAAAGTACAACAAGATATTATGAAGAACCTGCAAATGCAGGATGCTACCTTATATAAATCATCATTTAACCGGCCTAACTTATACTACGATATACGCCCTAAAAAGCAAGTGATTAAAGAAATCATCAAATATATTAAAGCAAACACAGGTAAATCAGGTATTATCTACTGTTTGAGTAGGAAGAAAGTAGAAGAAATTGCAGAAGCCTTAAAACTTAATGGAATTAAAGCTCTGCCATACCATGCAGGTTTAGAAGCCAAAGAAAGAGCCTCCCATCAAGATCGTTTTTTAATGGAAGATGTGGACGTTATTGTAGCAACCATTGCATTTGGAATGGGTATTGATAAACCAGATGTTAGGTTTGTAATACACCACGATATGCCTAAGAGTTTAGAAGGCTATTACCAAGAAACAGGTAGAGCAGGTAGAGATGGCGGAGAAGGAAATTGCATTGCTTTTTATGCAGAAAGCGACATTATGAAGCTAGCGAAGTTTATGAAAGATAAACCCGTTGCAGAAAAAGAAATTGGATTACAAATATTAACCGAAGTTGTTGATTATGCTGAATCTGCAGCATGCCGTAGAAAACAAATTCTTTATTATTTCGGAGAAACCTTTAACGAAGCAGCATGTAACAACATGTGCGATAATTGCCGTCACCCGAAAGAAAGATTCGAAGCTCAAGAGTATTTACAAATTGTAATTAAAGCGGTGAAAGAATTAAATGAGAAATTTAATACGGAACACATCATTAATGTATTACTTGGTGAGGATAATAAATCTATACAGGATTTCGGACATACAAAAATTAAAGCATACGGTGCAGGTAAAGAACAAAGCAGAAAAATGTGGGAGTCGGTGATTCGCCAAGCCTTGCTTTCAGGTTTTTTACAAAAGGATATTGAAAATTATGGATTAATAAAAATCACGAAGAATGGTACCACTTATTTAAGCAACCCTACTTCGTTGATGTTTACCATGAACAAAGATTACGAGAGTGATGAGAGTGCCGACGATGAGGGCCACACAGTAGCTGCAGCAAGTGATACCGTGCTTTTCAATATGCTTAAAGATTTGTGTAAACAAATTGGCAAGAAAAATAACGTACCTCCATTTGTGGTGTTTCAAGAACCTTCTTTACAAGAAATGTCGACTCACTACCCAATAAGTTTAGATGAGTTGAAACAAATTTCGGGAGTGGGTGCAGGTAAAGCACAAAAATTTGGTGCCCCATTTGTGGAGCTTATTAAAAAGTATGTAGAGGAGAATGATATAGACCGACCAATGGACATGGTAGTTAAAACTGCTGCCAATAAATCTGCGATAAAAGTTGCCATCATACAAAACATAGATCGTAAAATATCATTAGAAGATATTGCAGATTCTAAGGGCTTGAGTTATGAACAAATACTCACAGAGGTAGAATCTATCGTATCATCAGGAACAAAATTAAACTTAAATTATTATATAGATGAAGTAATTGACGAAGATAGGCAAGATGAAGTTTTTGACTATTTCCGTTCGGCAGATTCTGATTCTATTGACGATGCTTTGGCAGAGTTGGGAACAGATGATTATACAAGAGAAGAAATACAATTAATACGAATTAAATTTATGTCGGAACTGGGTAATTAGCAAATTAGCTAATTAGCCAATTAGCTAATTAAACATGTTACACGGATTACCAAAAATAAAACACTTAGACTCTAATAATTTTTTCTTGATGGCAGGACCATGTGCTATTGAAGGAGAAGATATTGCAATGCGTATTGCAGAAAGAATCGTTGAGATTACAAACAAGCATAAAATACCTTATATTTTTAAAGGCTCTTATAGAAAAGCAAACCGATCTAGGTTAGATTCTTTTACAGGAATTGGTGATGAAAAAGCGTTGAAAATTTTAGAGAAAATAGGCAAGACCTTTGACGTGCCAACGGTAACAGATATACATGAAAGCTCTGAAGCTGCAATAGCTGCGGCGTATGTAGATGTTTTACAGATTCCAGCTTTCTTATGCCGACAAACAGATTTATTAGTAGCAGCTGCTAAAACAGGCAAATTTGTGAATGTGAAAAAAGGTCAGTTTTTATCTGGTGCATCTATGAAACACGCTGTGCATAAAGTAAAAGATTCTGGTAACCCAAATATATTTTTAACAGACCGTGGTAATTCTTTTGGTTACCAAGACATGATTGTGGATTTTAGAAACATTACAGAAATGCGCACAATGGGTGTTCCTGTAGTGATGGATTGTACTCACTCTTTACAACAACCTAACCAAGAAAGTGGTGTTACAGGTGGCAAACCAGAGCTAATAGAAACCATCGCAAAAGCAGCAATAGCAGTAGGTGCCGATGGTTTATTTATTGAAACTCACCCGGATCCTAAGAATGCAAAATCGGATGGTGCAAATATGTTACACCTCGACCATTTAGATTCGTTAATGCAAAAATTAGTGTTAATTCGTCAAGCGATTTTGTAATTACTGAATAATTTTTATTTCAGTTCTTCGGTTGTTTGCTCTACCTGTTTCTGTTGTATTTACATCAACAGGTTGTGTTTTGCCATATCCTTTAAACACTAGGCGAGTGGGCTCTATTCCTAATTTTATTAATTGGTTATATACAGATTTAGCACGATTGGTAGAAAGCGTTTGATTGGCTGCATCTGCCCCCACATTATCTGTATGTCCTGATATTTCTATACGTACACTTGTATTACTTTTTAAAAACTCTTTGAGTTTCATTAATTCGTATTTCGATTCGTTTTGTAGGGTAAAACTATTCGTTTCGAAAAATATATTTTTCAAAGATATTTTTGCGCCGATTGTAATAGGAGATAGGCCTACCGGTAAATTATACGAAGAAACGTTTTTTGAGTTTTTAAGTACAAACTGGTCGGAGTAAAATAAATATCCTTCTCTGTACACATTAAATGCGTAGGTTTTACCAACGGGTATACTTGCTAAAAACTGACCTGTAATTTCATTTGAAGTGGTTTGAGAAACGGTATCGCCGGTAGCAACATCAATAATTTCTACTACCGAAAATAATTTTTGT